>JADJVV010000009.1 GCA_016710435.1 Hyphomicrobiales bacterium
CAAGCACTCGGCCCGCAAGAAAGCAATGGTCGGCGCCTCTTTTCGCAGCGCGTAATACTCCACCTGCACCTTGGCGCTCCCGATCATCTTGCCTGCCAAGTTGGCAAGTTCTGCCGCTTCGCCGGGATTCATCTCGCCAGCGCGCAGCTTGGCGAACACGTCTGCCAGTTGGCCGCGCAGTTCATCCACGTTTTTCATTGATCGCCCTTTTCAGTTTTAGTAGTTCACGTTGACATTCCACCAGCGGTAGAGGAATGTCAGCCGATTTCAGTCCAATGCCTGCTCTTCGCATGCTTTGCACTCGCTGCGGGGCCTCAGGCGGTCGCCGGCTTCTCGCTCTTTGCAAGTTTGACAGGTTTTTGCACATTCTTCATTCATTGCCTTCTCCGGCCAAGCGGCCTAGCGTCAGCCGTCGGCATTGCGCGGACCAAATGTATCAGCGCGCAACCGTCACCATCCGCGAGATGGGCTGCTCTCGTCCAGTGTTCGCTGGATGGCGGTTTCCAGTCGCAACTTCTCGCCACGCAACTTCTCAATTTCGGCTGCGGCGCTGTTCCCCACAAGCCCGAGCGCCTCTGCCCACTCTATCGGGATGGTGACGTCCACTCCACCGCCGCCAGGCAACCATCCCGCACCAGCCTCAAACTGCACCCCGTTGAGTTCAAGGTGCACCGGGCAATTGCCGTCCTCATCAAGTTCAAGGAGGTCTTGGTAGAGGTGAAACCCGGCACCCGTCTTGCCGTCTATTCCGGTACAGAATCGTTTGTTTCGTGCTCATCGTTTCTTCTCCGGTTAGTCAGCAGCAACCTCGCAGCATTCAGGCGCATGGCCTGGGTTGTTTGCGTAGTATGGCTGTCCCCATTCGGGCAGCACTCGCCATTCACCTGCTCTGCGGCATCCCAATCTGCGCCATATATGGCGTTCGCCTCTTCCAGCGTAAGGTACTGCCCTTGCGCTGTAGTTGGAGATCCGCACCATCCGCATCTAAACACCTTTATCATCGCTATCTCCTTATGGCTAACCTGTCGTTTGAGCCGGACCTCCGGCGATAATGCCGCCGTCGGGCCGCTCAACTCCACGTTAGATCGTCGGATTCCCCGGCAGCGATGGCACTACTAGTCGTGTGCGGTCGCATCGAATGCAGTGTTTTTGGTCATTCCACCCGTCTGGCCTTCTGAATTTGTCACACACTGGCGGTTTCAGATTGTACGGGGTCGTTCCATTCGTTATTTGCAAACGCATCCCTGGTTCGAGGCTCGGCTTACGTGCGGGGTTCCAGCCGTGGGGTGGTCTCCCCCCGCAGTGCGGGCAAGATTGGTAATGTTCATTTCTCTCTCAGATAATCCCCCCCCCTGAGGTCGGAGCCTACTGCGTTGTCCAGACGGGCTTGACGCGATCGGGGCACGGGGCCATTTCTTTCATCCTCGCATGTTGTTGCTATTCCACAAGATCGTCGCAGCCAGATGCCCTATCCCAACGTCCCAGTTCGCCGAAGTTGGCCCTCGCGCTCCGCAGTCTCTGCAAAGGACGGCGTAGATCGATGGCACGCTGTCTCGGCGCACCTCGAAGGCCGTAACAGGCACTTCCTGGGCTACCGCAGAACGGGCGGAGTCTGATGGATGGCGGAACGCGTTCGAGTCTGGTTCAGGCGCGAGAACTTCTGTCCGAGTCATCTCAGATCCTCATAGCGAATGCGAATGCAAGCCCTTTGCGGTCGATGTCTCGCTCTCGATCAGGCCGTCACAGTCAGTCGAAGTATTCGACGCAATCTGAAACACGCTCGCGCGTCGCGTCGTCGAAGAATGTCTGAAGGCTCCACCATTCATTTCCGTCCAGCCGCATGATGAATTTGCATTCTTGTCGTATTGTCCAGACCGCAGACGCCACGGCGAGTCGTCGTTCAATCCTTCGCATTCTCTCCCTCCTGGCGATCTCATCAGCTCCGGCATTCATCACGGCTTTCCATTCCGCCTCTCTTGAGTCTATCGTCACGATCTCGCCCCCTGCTGCGTCGATATGCTCATCTGACGAGCGGACTTTCCGGCCTATCCCTGCAGAAAAACGAACAGACGACGGAAGCGCTCGCCCCTAGTACTGGTTCCTGTGCAATTCTTCGAGAAGCGGGAACCGCTGCCGTTTCAGCGGGCCGACCATGACGGAAAAGAATTCCCGCAGGGGTGGTGTCGCCGTGAAGCGCGGCCACCTTCGTCCTCTGCCCTTCGCGCTA
Organism: Hyphomicrobiales bacterium; assembly: GCA_016710435.1. Taxonomy (NCBI): domain Bacteria; kingdom Pseudomonadati; phylum Pseudomonadota; class Alphaproteobacteria; order Hyphomicrobiales; species Hyphomicrobiales bacterium. Next base: position 2,228 of record JADJVV010000009.1, read on the forward strand.
CACCTCTGAACTGTTTTGGGGAAGTCTCTCTTCTTCGGAATCGCCCGGAAATATCCCTGACCTGCCTTTGACGGCAACCGATGCAATTCGCGCTGTCGAAACCGAGTCGGCACATCATCGGCAGTATCGAGTCCGGCGCGCTGTACCATCGCCTTGCAATCTTCCTTCGTCAGACTCGTGATTATCAAAGAAACGAGAACCGGTTCGATCCTCAGGGTTCCGCTCGATGAAATCCTCATACCGATGCACTTCTTCTGCGGGTATAGCCAAGAACCATCACAACCCCGGCCGTTTCCTGCGATCGAGGAGCCCGCGCTTGATGCGACGAGTAGGGCGGCAATCTCGCCCCTTTTGGCGAAGCCGACAGCCTCAAAGTACTTCTATCGCGATGGCGTTGTATTTGGCGTCTCGAGGGTGACTATTTCTCGACCGAACCATTTCTCGCAGTCTTGAAAAATCGCCGATTGTCCAGCGTTCTTTCGGCAATTGAACGCATTTACGATCACGCAGTCGTCTCCGTATTTGGCGAGCGCGAAGTGAAGTCGCGATTGCAGACGCTGCACCACAGGAGAATTGGCAGACAATAAGAGGCTCATCTCATATCCTCATGCCGAATGCGAATGCAAATTCCCTTTCCGTCGATGTCTCGTTTCTCGATCAGGCCGTTCATGTCGAGGTATTCGAGGCACATACGCTCGCGAGTCTCCTCGTCGAAGAATGTCGGAACGATCCACCAGTCCTCGCCGTCAATCTGCCTGGCGAATTTGCATTCTTGGTAGATTGTCCAGACCGCCGTCTCAATAGCGAGTCGTCGTTCAAGCCCTCGCACTCTCTCCCTCCTGGCGATCGCATTAGCTCCGGCGTCCATCGCGGCTTTCCATTCTTTAACGTCGGAGTCTGTCGTCACGGCCGCTGCCCCTGTTGCGCAGAATAGTCAGGCGACCGAAGATCAGGAGAGCTCCGACCGCCCCGGCGTAGAGCATGGCGACGATGCATAGCGCCAGGATAATAGAGGCGTAGATGACGGCATAGGCGAGCATCTCCATGCCGCGATCGTCGTCGTCTTGAGGCTCGACGATGCGTGGGTTTGGTTTGGTCACTTCGGCTGCTCCTGTGTCGCCGACTGCAGATCGTTCAGCAACTGACGGATCAGCGTGGGGCAGCAGTGGTGAGCCATCCAGTCGGTCAGGTACCCAAGCGCCCATGCTTCATGGTGCCCACTGACGGCCGGTCCTCTGATGCCTTGGCTATCAGGGATGCTCTGATCTTGGTTGCGTCGGTCATATATCCTCCTTGTTATCGATGACAACTGCAGTTTGAGCAAAACGTGTTCGCGTAGTTGTTAGCCGCCACCATATCCACAAACATAGCATTTCCACCCTGTTCCAGTGTCTGGGTGATGCAACCGCTGTTCGTCATACGGCATCGCTGTTGCTGCATCGTGTTCATCAAAGCATTCCTTTGAGTGACTCCATCCATCTGTACAACCGCAATTTGTTCCTTTGCATGGCGGCAAATTGCTCACTGTCTTGGTTTGCGTTGGTCATAGTCGTGATTCCTAAAGGTTAGCTGTCGGCATCACGCGTCACCCCGTTGCGGGCCTCGTTTGCAGACTCCGGCGTCTTCTTAGTGCAAGCCAATGTCGTAGGAATCGGCTTTTGCGCGGGAGTTTCAGATCAAACGTCCGTTCCGCATCGAGTTCAGGTGACCCCTTGATGCGAATTCCGGCTCCATCCTTTGGGCCGACTCGCACCTGGCGAACGCACAGGGGTTAGTTTGTGGCCGACCCATGCGTTCGTCTCGCGGCCCCACAGCTCTTTGATGCACTCGGCGTTTGTCCGGTTCAGGAGCCACCCTCGCGGGCTGCGCGACTCACGGAAATAGACGATGATCCTATCCTTCGTCTTCCCCTTCCCGTCGTCGTCGCCGATCTTCATCGACTCGACTTGTTCGAGCGTCACGCGGTCGATTGTTAGAGTCGGCTCTTTGCCGACCAGCTCTGCGGCTGTGATATACGTCCCCAAGAATCCTAGGCCCATGTCCATGTCATTCTCCTAATTCTATCCCGAACGCATCCGGGCCGTCGTCGTCGTCGTCCATGCCGACCCAGGCCGGCAACTGCAGCGCTTGCGGCTCCGTGTAGCGCCCAGGCCACCTGCCTGACGCCCTGCACTCTGCCACACGCACCAGCAGTTTGCCTACTTCGTCCGTCGCGTACCAGAGTGAGTCGGCGTCAATCTCGAATACTCCAACATCATACGGCGCGGACTTCTCCACAGCGACGAGCAGTATTGACTGCGGCATCCACCCGCTCCCGGAATGGATTCCAGCCGCGTAGTGTGCCATCTGGCAGTGATACATATATCGAGCGACCGAGGCGCCGAATCTTCGCCCGTCAATGCTGATCGTAGTCTTCAGGTCGATGAGCGTTCTGGTAGATGGCACGATCCAGTCCGGCCGCGCCTTGCACTGCAGGCCGGAATTTACGTCGGTCCATATTAGGCTGCACTCGTATTCCGCGCCCGTGTCTTGCATATACGGCACAACGAGAGGATGCGCCCGAACCGCTCTGGCGATCGCCATCGCCTCGTCAATTTCCGCCGAACTGAAGATTGTTTTCCCGATGTTCGCATCCTTGAAGTCTGTCCACGCCTTCCCCTGGCGCCGCTCACCGCCCCATATCGCAATTTCTGAGTTGAACAGTTCCGGCTCGAAAACCATCGCATGGATCGCGCGGCTGAATGCGAGGGCTGGCGTATCCGCGCGCTTGTGGGTCAGCATGTGCTTGTACTTTGGCTGGGGATTCCGCCATATATTTAAGGCTGGACCAATTCACAGCATCAACGTTATCGTACTGAAAGCGGTTCATTTTCGAGATCCTTTTGCAATTTCTGCGGCAAACAGGAGGGCGAGAATGCGCAATTCCTTCTTTCTCCCACCAATAAGCAAGGTCTGTCATTTCTGGATAGAAGCGCTGAAACATATTTCTGGCGGCATAGAACTCATTTACAGTTGTTGCAGAACAACTGATCGCGTTTGTTAACCTGTAATACGGTTCATTATGCAAAATCCTAGCCGCTCTCAGAAATATCGTCTCCAGCTTCACGCCGCCACCCCGCGACCACGAGCATGCACGATGTCGTAACCAGCGGTTCCACTGCCTGCACGAAACCAGTCGTGCGGATTCCGGTCGGCCAGAAGCAAGCCGTCACATTCCCGGTCATTCTCGTCAGGCGTCTGTGCCTCATACTGGAACTCGCACGTCGCCGTGCTGCAGAGGGATCAAGGTATTCGGCCACTCATCTTCCTCCTCGTTAGCGGCGTTGATTGGCAATTTCGCCCGCGCCGGCGGGGGCGGGGCCCCCGGGGCGGCCCCGGGGCGGACCCCCCTGGGGGGCCCCATTCCCGGGGGGGGGGGGGGGGGGGGGGGACATGGCGCAAGGTGGCGAGATGGATTGTGCTGACGCCCTTCGGCGTGAGCCAGTACCAACTCTTGATAATCATGAGAGTAACTCCGGACGATCGCGGAGAGAGTTCATCCTCTCCAGATACTCTTCCTGCAAACCGCGCTCTGCGTCGCGCATCGACTGATACAACTGCTGGGCCATACGCAGCGGGGTCGAGGCGCGACCGTCGAGCATTGCCGCTCTGGCGGCTTCTCCGTATCGAATGGACGCCATCCAGCAGGCCGCCTCCAGGTCTAAGGCTGTGATTCATGAGGATGCGCAGCCACCAGTAGCGCAGTTTCATTATCACGATTGCTCCTCCTCGTCCCGTTCCTTTTGCGCATGCAGTTCGGCCAGCGCATGCGAAAGGTGGAATTCAACGTCCAGCCAGCCGCGCGCCACCGCAATATCGTAAAGCACCTGGACGCGGGCAATCATGCGGGACGGGGAGTCGATCTCGCGCAGCAGCGTCTTGAGTTCGTGGAGCTGGCGGCGTTGATCTCAGTGGCGATGGTTGCCAGGTTCAAATTTTATGATTTCCTCAGCGCTCGATCGATTCCGGCATGAATAAGAATTTCAGCCGTCGCCGGAGCCGGAGCCGTAGCCGGAGCCGGAGCCGGAGCCGTCGCCGTAGCCGGAGCCGTAGCCGGAGCCGGAGCCGGAGCCGGAGCCGGAGCCGTAGCCGGAGCCGTAGCCGTAGCCGGAGCCGGAGCCGTCGCCGTAGCCGGAGCCGGAGCCGTCGCCGGAGCCGGAGCCGGAGCCGGAGCCGGAGCCGGAGCCGGAGCCCGTAGCCGGAGCCGGAGCCGTCGCCGTAGCCGTAGCCGGTATTACTCATGCGCTTCCAGCGCCCGCAGATTTGCGGCGGCTGCCTCGCTGCACGGAATAATCTCAATGGCCTCTGTGAGCAAGATATGCGGGATGGAAATCGAAAGCTTCGAGGATTTGCTGATTCCTTTCTCAGCGACGGCAGATAGGGTAAACGCTCCATGCCAATACCAAATTCGGCGGGCGTTGTGCAGCACTACCTCCCTTCCGAGGCGACTCGCAAGCGTGCCGAAATGGACGCCGGCGGAATGGGTGCGAATGATTACATCTTTGCCTTCAAACATTGCGGAACCTCCTTGGGTTGTGTTGCGCTGTTCATGGACATGGTTAGTACAGCGGCTTCGGTCCAGATGATTCGTCGATGGCCGTCGTTTTGGCTTCGCGTGGTGGGCAAGTACCGCCAGACGCTTCAATGGCCTCGCGCTTCTTGGAATCCATGCACAGTCGAGCAACGGCAGCCGAGTGTAGGCCCAGAGCATGCAGCACCTTGGCGTCTTCGCGGGCGTTGCATGGCTCACTTTCAATCGTTGCGCCGATACCAGCCGAGAAAATCCCGTTACCGAACGATCCGCTTGCAGATCCGTTGCAGGAAATGCCGCTCGCTGTCAAAGCGATTGACGGCGCATACGGTGCGGGTTTGGTTTCGTCGTTATTGCTGACGCTGACGATAGCCTGTCCTGCTACGTTGCCAGAGGTCCGGATAGACGAATTGCCGGACTTACTGATGCGGGAATTTCCGGAGCCCGTGACCGCCGACGTTGTAGTGGGCTTTATGGTGGTATTGACCTCGGGCTTGACCGATATCGACGACCCGAATGCAACTCCACTCACGGCGACCGCAGCCGCCTTTGTGTTGCTGACAGGGGCGGGGTTGGCGTCATGCCCGGTAGCAAACGAGGGTGACGCCAACAGGGCCAACGATGTTGCAACGATGCTGAGTTTCATGAATCTCTCCGGTCAGTTGTTGATGAGTCATCCTAGCAACAAAAAAAAGTTTGCGCAAGATATTGCGCGCATATTTTTCCGGTGCTAGTATTCGGACATGGAATCAGACATCACATTTGTCAGCCGGCGGCTAGCCGCGGACACTCGCAGTCTGGCGAAGATTGCGATGGACGCTAAGATCGGGCGTAGTTGGCTCGAAAAGTTTGCCCGCGGAGACATTCCGAATCCGGGCTATCTAACCGTGGCGCACATGGCGAGGTATTACCGCCGACTGGGCAAATGATGGCATTGACTTATGACTATTCCAGATGCGCAGGGACAACGCACCCGACATGCCGATTTTGCAGGCGTCGGGAGACCAGGCCCGATCCGTGGCAAAGCTGGATGTCGCCGCCGATTAACACACTAACCGGCGAGTGCGGCAGCTTTATCGAGCCGGCATCTATTCGGCACAGTAACAACACGACGCCTAACGTCTGAGTTGAGCGGGATTCGCCGGCCTTATGGCGAAGCTCCGCTCGAACGATGGGTTAGCGGGCTGCCCACAACTAGCTCGCAACGTGAAGGAGAACTCCGAATGAAAGTAAAACTGGCTGAAGCGCTGTTGCGGCGCAAGGAACTGCAAGGCAAAGTTGATGTGCTGAAGCAGATCAAGGACAAGGACTTGTTTGAGGTGAAGGCACAGCGTAAGCAGGTGACGGACAGCATTGACGATGTGATTGCCCAGGTGCCGAAACTCACGGCATCGCAGGTGACGCAAGAGTACGACTGGCACGCCAGGCAGCTGCGGCTGGTGGATGCCGCCATTCAACAAGCGAACTGGACGTGCGAAATTGAAGTGCATGACGATTCGATGGGTGATTACGTGGCGAAGTCTGCGTAGTTGTGAGAGTTGGCGGGCTTAAGAAGGTAGCCGCTGCGTTTGTGGAAAAGGCTTGCTCCGTGCCTCAAACGGTAGGTGTTGCGCGACATCGTAGCTAACCCTGTGAATCAGGAACAATGGCGTCTCGCCGGATGACTCTAAAGCCGGGGAATTCCGAATACCTGAACAGTGAACGGCGAACGTAAGCATGACCGACTGGATGAACACGATAACCGAGACTTTGATATTTCCGACTAACCAGCCACAGGGCGGCTACCGCCTTAAGCCCGCTAACCCGGCGGTGCGCACCACGGACAGCAATTGAGAGCGATGAATTACAATGATTGACCCCCCTTCGCCCGCGTGCGTCCTTCCCCCCTACCGCTCCTCCCTCCCGGTAGTGGCGCACGCGGGCACCTTTTCAATGCCGCGCCTGTTCTGCGTCGCTGAGCAGCTTCCGCAGAATGTAGTGATAAGTTACCTTTCCTTATCGTCCAAAGGCGCGGCGCCCTAACACAGAAACGGATTGAGGGGGGGGGGGGGGGGGGGGGGGGGGGGGGGGGTCTGAAAGTGAAACAACAAGGAAGAGCCCCAGCTCCACCAATCGCGTTTTCGCCATACGTCCCCATTTCAATTGCCGATCAACTGGCGGCGATGAATTCGAGCGACACGCTCGAGTCGCGCGCCAGGCGCCTACTCTGCGGGAAAAAGCCGCCTCCGTTACGAATTTCCCCGAAGTGGACTTCGAGCGAAGACCTGATTCCTCTAATTTTGTCTGATCTGGCAGGGCGATCCGAGGCGGCCCGCACGCGAGAAGTATGGAGGGCGATAGGCGATGACAAATCCCCGGTTTGGAAGGTTCACGACGCCCTTCTGGCGCTAATGCGGGAGGGGACGATAACCGGACGGATGGTAAAGTCGAGGTCTGGTCCGGCTTGGGTATTTAAGGCAAAGGCCGGCTTGCCATGATTGAGTGCGGGCCGATTCGGCAGACTGACCCTATCGAGGTAGCAGGCGGCGTAAAGGCGGCGATTCCGGAGATCGAAGTCGGCCAGTCCAGAGACTTCTACGGCCCGCCGCGAGAGCTACACAATTTGCGCAAGCGCACTCACTGGTACGGTACGCAGTGGGGCCGAGTCTTTCGGACCCGCACTGGCGACGGCCGGCTGATTGTTAGCCGCGTGGCTTAACAAAGCGCTTAACAATCGGGTATTTGCTAAGCCTATCTGCTTGATTTTCTGTTTCTGATGCGGCACAATTAAGCAATGGAAAAAATCAAACGATCAGACGCAATCGCGCTCGGTCTCCGCAAGTACTTTACCGGGAAGCCGTGCAAGCATGGACACATTGCAGATCGATGGACTGATACGTCGAACTGCACTGTTTGCACTGCAGATCGTGTGAATAGGTCCAGGGAAGAAATCAAGCGTATTCGTGAATCTATCGAAGCGGTGCGCTGATGGCTCGTTCTCGAAACATCAAGCCAGGGTTTTTTAGGAATGCGGAACTCGTCGAACTTCCATTTGAGACCCGACTTCTATTTCCCGGGCTGTGGATGCTCGCAGATCGTGAGGGACGGCTAGAAGACCGCCCAAAGCAAATCAAGATGGAAATCTTTCCAGCGGATTCTGTTGATGTAGATCAACTTCTACAACAATTGCACAACGCCGGTTTGATTTGCAGGTACATCGTTGATGGAAAACGATTTTTGCAAGTTCTAAAGTTCTCGAAACATCAACAGCCACACCATCGGGAGCCACCTAGTGTTATCCCGGAATGCCCAGACAAGACAGAGGAAAGCCCGGGGCAAGCCCAGGGCGAAGCACAACCTAGGTCGGTGCCAGCCGCGCTGATTCCTGATATCCTGATTCCTGATATCCTGATTCCTGATTCCAGCAGAACCCCCTCTTCGCTGACGGGCAGTGAGATATCAACCAAGGCCACCTCAACTGATCGCGACGGGGCTGCGCCCGAAAAAAATGAACGCCGCAGAACCAAGTCGAAGGGAACACAACTCCCTGACACATTCTCGCCTACCGAAGCACACATGGAACTCGCTGCTCAGCTTGGCGTGCAGATCAGCGAAGAGCTTCCGGCGTTTCTCGATTTCCACGCATCGAAGGGAACCGTTTTCAAGGACTGGAACCGAGGCTTTTGTACCTGGCTCAGAAACGCGAGAAAGTTCAATGGAGGAAAAAATGGAAGACGGCACGAAAGCACAGCAGACCGACGTGCAGCCTATCTCGCAGAACTCTGCTCCCCCCGCACGACTGCGGGAACTATCGACGGAACGGCAGAGCGCTTGGATTGATGCCTTGTTTGCCAAGCTCGGGCGAATGTACGGAACCACGTTCGCAAACCTATGGGGAGGCATTCCTTTGCCGGAGCTAAAGGCCGAATGGCAGTCTTCGCTAGCGGCCTATACTGGTCCGCAGATCGCTTGGGCGCTTGGTGCCGTGGGGCGGGAGTGCGATGTCGCTCCGACATTGCCTAGGTTCGCCCGTTATTGCGCTCAAGCACCGCGACCGGAAGCGCCTGTTGCTCCGACAGAGACGGCTCCGATCAGTCCGGCAGTGAAGGAAAAGATCGAGAAGGCCGTTGCGAAGAAGTCTGATTCTCTCGATCAACGGGCTGGATGGGCCGTTAAGGTGCTGTCCAGAATTGCACACGGGGAAATCATGCCGATGATTTGCGAGACAAACGCAATCGAGGCGCTTACCAATCTCGATGCGCGGCACCTAGCGCCGGCTGAGTACGTTGCTTTGAACAAATCCGTATGGCTCAAGAAGATGGAGAAATCTAGGATATGACCATCCGCAAGCCCAACATGCGTCGCAACCATACCGGCTGTGTGGTCGGCGAGCAACACCACAGAGCGAAGCTCAGCGATGCCCAGGTGGCACAGATGCGCGAGGCTTACGCTATCGGAAAAGCGCAGAGCGGGAATCGATTCGGCTATGGGACTCTCGCGGCCCGTTTCGGCTGCGGCGCGAGCACGGCGCGCGATATTTGCACGTATCGGACGAGACCTTGATGCACAAAACACGGTGTTTCCAGATCTCGCAAAAGATACGATACGCTGGGAGCTATCTCGGCTGCTGTCTGCTGAGGCGGTAACGGTTCAAGAGACGATACACGGACGGAGGTACATAGCGTGAGACCAGAACTGCAAGAAGGCGAAATCTATGCGGGCATCGTGCTCGGCAAGGATGGCGACAAGGATCATCACCTGATCGTGCTGCCAGGCGCTGCCAATGACCTCACCTGGAAGAAAGCCGTCGAGTGGGCCACCGAGCGGGGCGGCGAACTGCCAACCCGGCGCGAGCAGGCCATTTTGTACGGAAACCTTCCGGAGTCCTTCGAAAAGGATTGGTATTGGTCAGCCGAGCAGCACGCCTCCTACTCTGACTATGCCTGGTTTCAGTACTTCCACTACGGCAACCAGGATTACAGCATCAAGGACCTCAAGCTCCGGGTCCGCGCCGTCCGCAGGGTAGCGATTGAGCCATGAGCATGGATGAAATCGACAACGAGCTTTTCGAGGAGCGAGCGGCGATCATGGAATACGACGGCGGGCTATCACGCGAAGAGGCCGAGTACAAAGCCCGGATCGAGGTTGAGGCGAAACGCCACGCATGCGAGGTCAAATACGTGCTCGCCCTTGAGAACGCCGAAAAGGCCGCCTATTTCGATCTCTGCCGGAAACGCCGGGGCGATGCGGCGACTGAAAAACTACGGGATGACGTGATCGAGGCGTACCGGGCGGCGGCAGCGGCTGGACACATGGAGGATTAGGGTATGCGCATGACTGAAGAGGAATACCGGAAGGCCCAGTCTCGCGTCAAAGCGCCGGCTCGGGCTGATGCTAAGGTTGTGGCAAAAGCACCGGCTAAGGCTACGAAATACGGCAACCGGAAGACTATCGTCGATGGAATCAAGTTCGATTCAAAAAAAGAGGCGGCGCGCTATCGGGTGCTCAAGGAGGACGAGGACGCAGGATTTATCCGCAATCTTGTGATTCAGCCGGTTTTCGTTTTGGCGCCGCCTGTGGTCCTGAAGGGCAAGAAGAAGCCTGCCCTGCGCTACTACGCCGACTTTGGCTACGAGGCCCGCATAGCATCCGGCGACTGGGTTAAGATCGTCGAGGACGTGAAGAGCGCGGCGACCAAAACCAGCGCGCTGTACCGGGTGAAGCTCCACCTCCTTAAGTACGTGCATGGTATCGACGTTGATGAGGTATGAAAAATGGCAATTTTTCGCTTGATCCGAGTCAGTGAGTCAGGCCGGCGCATCGGCGAGAGCCACCCGCGGGCTATCCTCACCGATGCCGATGTCGATACAATACGCGCCATGCACGAGGACGAAGGCAAGGGATACAAGACCATCTCGAAGTACATGACACAGATTAAGGGGCGGCGAATCAGCCGAGGGTTGGTCTGGAAGGTATGCAAATACCGCACTCGGGCGGAGCATTGCGCCGATGTCAAGACTGTGGAGGTGGTATGAAGAAGCCCGGGCGTCGGTCGACATATACGGAAGCGGCGGCGACTGAAATCTGTAATCGACTTGCCGATGGGGAACCTCTTCGCGCGATTTGCCGCGAGGAACATATGCCCGCGTGGCGGACCGTGTATTCGTGGATTGCGAGCCGGGCCGAGTTTGCGGCACGCATCGCGCGCGCGCGTGAAATCGGCTTCGACGCCATCGCGGAAGAGGCGCTGAATATCGCCGACACGCCGCTTGAAGGTGTCCGTATCGAGGTCACAGAAGACGGGCAGAGAGAGGTGCGCGAGGACATGCTTGGGCACCGAAAACTGCAGATCGAGACACGCCTTAAATTGCTGGCTAAGTGGTGCCCTCAGAAGTACGGGGAGAAGCAGTCGGTAGATTTGAATATCACGGCAGGTCTTGCGGAGCGGCTAGCACGAGCGCTTTCCGAGTGAATATCGACCCAGAATCCGCAAAGATCAAGCTGGCAAAACTCTGTGCCCGCGATCCTGAGAGGTGGGCGCGAAAGGCGTATGACTGGGGACACGGAGAGCTGAAAGACTATTCCGGACCCCGCGTCTGGCAAGCTGAGACGTTCGCGGTCATCCGCGATCACCTTAGCAACAAGGCAACGCGCTTTCAGCCGCTGATGCTTGGAGTCGCGTCCGGGCACGGGATCGGGAAGTCCGCCGCGATCGGCATGCTGTGCAATTGGGCGCTCAGCACCTGCGATGATTGCAAAGTCATGGTCACGGCCAACACCGAGGCCCAGTTGCGCACCAAGACAAGCCCGGAAGTGGGCAAGTGGTCGCGGCTCTCGCTCACGGCAAACTGGTTCGATGTTGAGTCGACTTCGATCTCCTCGAAGGATTCGGTGCATCGGAAGACCTGGCGGGCCGACTTCATTCCGTGGAGCGAGAACAATACCGAGGCATTCGCGGGCCTGCACAACAAGGGCAAGCGCATCGTGCTGATCTTTGACGAGGCCTCGGCCATTGCCGACAAGGTCTGGGAAGTCGCAGAGGGTGCGCTGACCGACGAAAGCACCGAGATAATCTGGATAGCGTTCGGCAACCCGACGAGAAACACAGGTCGATTCCGGGAGTGCGCGCGCCGGCTAAAGCACCGTTGGCAATTTCGCCAGATCGACAGCCGCCAGGTCGAAGGCACGAACAAGGAGCAAATTGCCAAGTGGGTGCAGGACTACGGCGAGGACTCCGACTTCGTCAAGGTCAGAGTGCGAGGCATGTTCCCGTCGGCCTCGTCGCGGCAGTTCATAAGCGAGGTTGATGTCTCTGCAGCCTACGGGAAGGAGTTGCAACTGCATCAGTTCGACTTCGCGCCGAAAATCCTGACAGTCGATCCAGCGTGGGAAGGAGACGACGAATTTGTCATCGGCCTGCGGCAAGGGCTGGTGTTCCGCATCCTGCATCGCATGGCAAAGAACGACAACGACCTGATCGCAGCCGCCCTTATTGCCCGTTACGAAGACGAGGAAAAGGCGGATGCTGTGTTCATCGACGCCGGCTTTGGTACCGGCATCGTCAGCGCCGGGCAGGGCATGGGCCGTACTGGCTGCTGGTGTGGTTCGCTTCCGCCTCTGCCAATCATGGCTGCCTCAACAAGCGCGCAGAGATGTGGCAAGCGGCGCGCGACTGGCTCAAGGCCGGTGGCTGCATTCCCGATGATCCTGTGCTGCGGGACGAGTTGATGGCGCCTGAAGTCGTTCCGCGAGTCGACGGCAAGGTGCAGATCGAGGCAAAGAAGGACATGAAGGCGCGTGGCATTCCATCGCCGAACCGGGCCGACGCGCTGGTGCTCTCGTTTGCCTTCCCTGTGTTCAAGAAGGACGCTTTACCCGCGGGGAACAAGCCAAATGCCCGCCGCGCCTACGACCCATACCAGAACGTCTAGGGCTCCATGACTCTCTGATCGGTCGCGACAATCCACCGGAATTACAGTCCGGTGATTGTCATGGCATCGTATCTCGACTCGATCGCACAGTATCTCAGCGCTGATACGCTCGCAGCAGCCCGGAAGGGTGGCAGTCCGGAAACCCTGCTGTCTGCAGTACGCGGCAAGCAGCCAGACGACATCTCGATCGACCTGGGCAACTACAACCCAGACAACTGGCTGATGAAGATGGGCACCAAGCGCGTCTTCCAGCAGGGAGAGTTTGATAACCCGACCGCTGGGCGCCGGGCGCACAGGCTGCGGCGCTGAAGAATGCGACATGGGACTCGCAGTACGGCCTTTTGTACGACATCAAAGACGCCGAGAAATACTGGATTCCGGAAAAGGTGGGGTTCATGGACAAAGTCATGTCCATGTTGCCGCTGGTAGCTGCCGGCATCATGACGGCCGGCGTTGGCGGAGCCTTCGGTGCAGGCTCAGCAGGGTCCGCGAGTTCCTCTACGCTGTTCACGGGAGGCGCCGGCGCTGGTGAAGCAGCGGTTGCGGCGACTGCCACCGAAGCGGGGGCGGCTGGTGCCGCCGCGGCTGGCGGCTACACAGCAGGGCAGCAAGCCGCGCTAGACTCGCTGATACACGATCTCACCATCGCCGATGCGCTTGAGAGTGGCGCGGCCGGCGCGGCCGGTGCAAGCGCTGTCGACGCCGGCTCTGCCGCCGGCTACACCATCGAGCAACAGCAGTCACTTGACTCGCTCATCGGCGACCTGATGAAGGCTGACCAGCTCGACGCAGGAGGCAAGGGCGCCGGGCTCATCAATCAACTGAAGGACGCCTACGGCGCGGCCAAGCCGTACAAGGATGTGTTGTCGATCGCGCAGACAGCCGCTTCGGTCTTCCAAGGCCAAGGCGCGGCCGATGCCACCAAACAGGCCGCAGGACAGCAGCAACAGGCCGGCAATGACGCGCTGGCCGCACAGCAGGCGGCACAGCAGGCCCAAGCCGATGCAGCCGCCAAGTCCCTCGAATTGCAGCGCCAGGCGCAGGAAAAGCAGCTCGCGCAACAGAACGCCACGCTGCAGGAGCAACTGCGCATGCAGCAGGCCATGGCGTCGTATCAGCAACAGGTCTATTCGCAACAACTGGCGCAAGCCGCGAAGTCGTCGAAGCTCGCAGAGGAACAGCTTCGGCGGAACAATCAGAGACAGCCTGACTTTGCGGCTGCGCTCAGCGGCAACCGTCGAGCCGGGCAAATGGGCGTTGCCGGCACGATGCTCACCGGCGCAGGAGGGCTCGATCCTGGCCTACTGACACTCGGCCGTAACACGTTGCTGGGGGCTTGATGGCGGACTACATAGACTCACGAAAGCAGATTCTTCAGCGTTGGGCGGCGCTCGAGCAGGAACGCTCATCGTGGCTGACGCACTGGCAGGAGATAGCCAGGTACCTGCTGCCGCGCAATGGCCGCTTTCTCTGCACCGACAACAACCGCGGCGAGAAGCGCCACAACGCGATCTACGACTCGACCGGGACGCGCGCTCTACACCCTACAGGCCGGCATGATGTCCGGCATGACCCAGTCCGGCGAGGCCGTGGTTCAAGCTGGCGACCCCAGATCACGACCTGAACCGCTATGGTCCGGTGAAAATCTGGTTGTCCGACGTCACGCAGTTGATGCGTGAGGTGTTCCAGCGCTCGAATACCTATCGCGCGCTGCAACACATGTACCTCGAACTCGGCGCTTTCGGCACGGCGGCATCCTTCCTCACCGAGGATTACACCGACGTAATCCGTCACTACCCGCTGACGATCGGCGAATTTTCTGTCGCGACCGATAACCGTGGAATGGTTAATACTCTGGCGCGCAAGTACCGCATGACTGTGGGCAACATCGTCCGCGAGTTCGGTATCGCCAACGTTTCGACCGGCATCAAAGACGCATGGGACCGGCACCGCGTCGACGACTGGCGCGAGGTAATCCACGTTGTGCAGCCGCGCGAGGACCGCGACGATACGAAACGCGACGCCAAGAACATGCCGTGGGCCTCGACCTACATCGAGGTCGCATGCGATCACCAGAAGGTGCTGCGTGAATCCGGATTCGAGATTTTTCCGGCGCTTTGTCCGGCGCTGGCAGACGGCCGGTGGCGACATATACGGCCATTCGCCCGGAATGGAATCGTTGGGCGACATCAAACAGTTGCAGCAGGAGCAGTTGCGCAAGGGACAGGGAATCGATTGCTGATGTCGCAGCCGCCGTTGCAGGCGCCGACCGCGATGAAGAACGTCGGCGTTGATTCGCTGCCAGGGGGAATCTCCTACTACGACGCCACTTCGCCGCACAGCGGAATCCGCACGCAGTTCGAAATCCGGCTGGACCTCAATCACCTGCTGGCCGACATCCAGGACGTGCGCGGACGCATCAGATCGGCCTTTCTACGCCGACCTGTTCTTAATGCTTGCCAATCAGACCGATGCGCGCATGACAGCTACCGAGGTGGCTGAGCGGCATGAAGAAAGTTGCTGATGCTGGGGGGCTGGTGACAGAGTCGCTCCACAACGAGCTCCTTGATCCGCATCAGGACATCACCTTCTCCCGCATGCTCAAGGCAGGCATTCTGCCGCTCGTGCCTGAAGAGTTGAAAGGCATGGACCTTAACGTCGAGTACGTCTCGGTGCTCGCGCAAGCACAGCGCGCGGTCGGAACGAACAGCGTCGATAGATTCGTCTCGAACCTCGGCGTAGTGGCGCAGATCAAGCCGGAAGTCATCGACAAGCTGGACGTTGATGGTGGGCGGACGCCTACTCGGACATGCTAGGCGTCGATCCGAAAATGATAGTTCCGGGCGAGCAGGTCGCGCTGGTACGCAAGCAGCGCGGCAAGCACAGGCGCAAGCCGCACAGGCCGAACAGCAGAAATTGCAGAGCGAGACCGTGCGCAACGTCGGGTCTGTCGATCCGTCTCAGATGGGCGACGTGATGAACATGTTCAGCGGGTATTCGACGCCGGGGACCGTGCAATGAGGGGCTCCATAACACACGGGGCGCGCGATTTTAGTAACTCATCGCATGACCCGTTTGACCTCGAGGGCCAGGAACAGCACCGCAAGGCGAAGGACGACTGTGACGGGCTCGACCGAAAGAACGAGGCAGAGGACATTTGATTACGGTTGATGTCAGGGCCGCGCCCGGCCCGGCGGATCGCTTACCGATTCCTCGAG
>JADJVV010000010.1 GCA_016710435.1 Hyphomicrobiales bacterium
TTCCAATGTCGCAATCCGGCCGGTGTTCTGGCCTGATTCTTTCATGGAGTTCAGTGAGTAAGCGCGTATTCTGTAATTGCCGTCTGCAAGATTTCTTGTAGCGGCATTCATCGGTGTCCTGTCTCCAAGGCTCTAAAGGGAGGAGGGACGGCACTAGAATTGGTTTTTCAGTATTGAAATCCGAAACAGACTGCTCGCGCCGATGGCACCTCCAGCAAGGCCGTACTTTTCAGGATTTCAATGAGGCTATCGTCGAAAAACGACATAGTCACAGAGCTCCTTCCGCCAGCAGTGCCGCTCGTCTGATCCCAGGTATTTAATGCCGGGGATGCCTGCTTCGCGCAAAGCTTTAGTCGTCTCCGCGTCTACTGCGTTTCCTGAGAATATAAGAAGGTGTTGCGACGCCACCTTCGTACTGCAAATCTTGGCTGCGAACTGGACCATCAGCAAAGCGACCAGCAAGAGCGTTGCGCGCTTTTTCACTTTGCTGTCTTAGCGGCTTATCCCAATCTAGGAAATCTTCAGGGTTGGCGTTAATGCGGACTTGATACATGTGGCCGGGAGGGGCTAGTTCTATATTTGGCCTCCGATTTCGCAGAAGTTCATCATATTGCGCGCGGTACTTTGCAGCCATTTTTCATCTGAAACATGCCGTGCTCTGCGTCCCTGATCATCATGGCAAGTTCTCGTTTGAGCATTGGCACATCCATTTACCTACCAGAACGCACGTCTGAACCTTTTAATTGAGACAAAAGACGCTGTTGAACTTCTGTCGGTGGCTGATCACCTGTCCACCGGACAGCATCGTCATAGCTTCCAAGTTGGTCCCTATAGCTCCTCGCCACCCCTTCATTCTCAGCAAAATACAGCCCATGGCCATAAGCCTGAGCCCCCTTCACCAGTTCCGATCTTATCGAGTGAGAACTTATCAAAATCATGAGGGCTCCCGTGATAGGCTGTAATGCCTGGACGTGCGTTTTCACCTGCAACTGCCGCTCCCATGAGGAAGGCTGCGGTGTCGGAAAGGAGCTCTCCATCGATGATGGGCCCACTTTCACGCACCCACCGAAGCGCGTCTTCCGCTGTGGATGCGACCGGCTCTTGCAGGTATCCGTAGCCGGGATGCGGCAGGTTGTTGGCGGCGTAGTACTGCTCCAGAATCGTCGGCTGCTGAAGGGGCCCCAGTGCAGCTCCTGCCGTTCCTTTGAGGGCATTCGACCCGAACCCTGTCCACAGCAGCGTTTCCATGTCCGACAGGTTTTCGGTGCCTCGGATCAGGGATACCCAGCCGCCGGTCTTCGGTATAGGAGTTCTGAGCCAGCCGCTGCAGCGTTGATGGGCTCCGTCACGGCCGCCGGCCATGCAAAGCCAAAGCTTTCAGACCGGTCTGGATTGGCGTAGGTGCCAAACGGTGCCAGTGTTGACCTGAACGCCAGCGGCCGGTCATCGACCGCGTTTGGCTGCATCAAAGCGTTGAAGGTGTGGCCTCTGAAAGTTCCTGCCATGGTCTAACCCTTCGCTGGGCAGATCGCATCATAGGCGCGGTTGTGCCGACCACTTGCCGTTTCGTCGGCTCGGTGTCGGCCTTTGCTGGCACCGATCGGCTTGAAACACCTTGCACGACGCGTCAGTCACGAAAGTATTTGTCGCGCAGCCGGTCAGCAGGAGAGCGTCAACAGACTTGCGGGCAGCATCAGCTTTTCGGCATTGGCGTTGGCCTTCTGTTCGATTTTGGCGGCAACGCGAGACCGTTCGTCTTTTCGCAGATTATAATCGTGCATCTTCAGCCACAGAAACAGCAGCAAGCGCCGCCATGGCGAAAAACCCGGCGCGTGACATAAGAATCCCACGCAGCAGAAGCCACATCCCTTTAGGCCCCCGCTCGGAGTTGAACGGCCTTCAGCCGCATCTTCGACCATGTAGCCCTGGACCAGTTGGAGACCGACAAAAGGACCATGAGCCAGCCCACAACGCCCAGTCTGCCAAGGCTGGAAAATACCGGATTGAGCTGCACTGAGGTTCTCCTGTAAGGCTGGAATGTCAGGGCATGGAAAGACCCGCCTCGTTTTGAAGCAAGACCGAGGGCAGGGACACCAACAAGCCATCTCTTGATGAAGCTTATGATGCTCCATTTTCGAGACTGCGTTTTCATCGTCTCAACCCGTGTTTCAGGCTTGGGCGACGGCAGCGGGTTGTCCGGGCGAACGCTGCCGGTTCTTCCTTGAGTTCGGCGGGTTCCGCCACCGCAACAGTGGCAACCGCCCCAAGCACAAAGCGCGAGCTGCGGCCCACTGCTCATCGGTCATGGGGTATGGTCTGCCAGCCTCTTGCAACGCCATGGCCTTGGCGATTGCGATGGCAACCTGTGGATTTTTCAAAAGATCGGCCGTCAACATCGTGTCGGCCGTGACGCCGCCGTTTTTTTCCAGCACTTTGATGTAGGTTGAGGCATAGTATCCGCCGCACCATTTTTCGATGGCCTTGCGGATCGTGCGGCCGGTGTAATTCGGAGACGAAAGCAAATGGAACTGAGCGGCGGCGCCCTTCACTGGATCATCGAAGCAAGCTATCTTATGCACACCGTCCTTGCTTGTCAGTTTCTCCATCTTTACCGCCCCGAACTTTTTCGCGCTCGGTCCCGGATACATCGCTCCGGGGTTGTTCGTTCGGATTGATGCTGGAATCATCTCACACCCCGCCGCTTTCGATCTTTGCCGCCGCTTTCAGCATATCGTCGATCTTCGCCTTGCTTTCTGCGTTCTCAGCCTCGATTGCGGCCATCCGCTCGTTCAAGGCGGCTACTTCCTCGTTTGAAAGCGCCGCGCCCTGCTGCGCCGGTCGTTCGCGTGCAGGGAGCGGCTTTAATTTCACGGCGCGCCGGGCCGCCTCAGTCTCAAGCCTCGCCTTTTCCTCAAAGAACACCGGCAAAACCCACCCGTAATCGGCTTCGAAGTCGGCTTTGGAGATCAGCTTATTGCCCGGCTTGATGTTCGGACGGCTGAACGGCTGCGTGATGATCTCACGATATTCGATGTAGCCCTGCCCCGTCTCAGGGTTGAACTCGACGAAGTTAACATCGTCCCAAGGCGTGGACGGATCGCCATCGAACACAGACCAATCGAGATCGGGAAGCCTGATGCCGGTTCCATCGGCATAAACGGTCTTATCGGGAACATTGATGGTGATGATCTGTGTCATTGTTTCGGGGCCTCGATGGTTTTCATTTCGTTAGCCTTGGCGAGTTCGCGCGCTCTCACGTCTGGATCGAAAATCATGCTGCCGAGCCGTTCAACGTCGGCAGCGGCATGGTGCGCCTTGCGGGAGGCTTCAAGCGTCAGAAGATAGGAAAGCTCGAAGCAACAGCCCCACTTGTCCATGGGGGCCCCGCTCTGTGGATGTGTCCCTTGAATGTTGGTCCAAGCGTCGGTGCACTTGCCGTCCACAACAAGCTGCCGGCAGCTTTTCTCAAAACCGGAAAACCGGCACAGCTTTTCTTTCGGAGGAAACATATCCGTCATGCCTTCTGCCCTATGTTCACGCTGGCGTATTTCACCGCCATGTTGAAAGCGTTCATGATGAGGGAATGAGCGTGACCCGTGCTCGAACCGGCAGAGCCCGTCGTGCCGGTATTCGGCTTGATCGTCACATCAGAACCTGCAGCTACAGTCACAGACCCGGCCGCACTGGAATCGCTGTGATCATGGACGGCAAGATTTGCGATCGAAAGCCCCGAGCTTCCAACCGTGCCGGTCAATGTCTGTGATGCGAACAGGGTTGAGAAGGCCACGCTGCCGCCTGTCGCCGGCGTGCCGGTCGTGAACCTCAACGCCGCATCGTTGTAGGCCGCCCCGGTTTCGAGCGTCCATCCTGTCGGAGGAGTGCCCTGGAATAGAACCCTTGCGCCGGCCGAAAACATACCCGGCAGTCCTCCATTCGACAGCATATCGGTCTGCAAGTCCGCCCATGTTATGCCGCGATTTCCGGCGTTCGCCGCACTCCAATGCGCAAACGTGTCGCCAGAGGCAAGGTTTGTTATGGCTGATAGGGCGTTGGCGTTGCGGGTATAACGCACGTCGGCTGCGTCTTGGGTGAGAAACGACCCGCCGCCGCCTGATGACGCGATCACCGCGCCCTTGCAGTTGTCGTGCTCGGCAATCGTCACGCCGGCAGAAGTCTTGATCGTGACCTTGTAAGACTCGTCATTTGTGTAGACGAGCGTCTTTGTGCTTCCGCCAAGCGACGTGACAGGATAGCCTGCGGAATCGGTGTAGACGGTCGACCCCAGGGACACGGTGAGATCGGCGTCGGCGAACACGCTTTTGGGCGTATCGGTCCCGGCTTCCCGGAATTGGACGGTCGCGCCGGAATAGGGAGTCCCGGAGGTATCGACCAGTCTTTGACCGGGTGCGAAGACCGCTGTAGCGTTGGCCATGTGCAGGCGTTCCTAATGTCAAGGATGGAACGTGAAAAACCCGGAACGCTGGGGACAGGTATTCGTCATCACGGCAACGACCCTCGCCATGGCCGTGCTCGGCTTATGGCTCAAATGGGTACGAGAGACGGAACGCTTGGATTACTTCGCGGTATACTGCCTGATCATCGGCTTCCTGATCTGGAAGTATTGGGACTATCGGCCGCCGCCTCTTTGACCATTGTAGAGCGCCTGCCCCGAGCCGGTAATGGCCGGCGTCACGTTGGGGCGGGATGGTTTGATGCCTCGTGCAAGAGCGCGACGGGCCACGACAGCCCCATAGGAATCCACCAGCCCAAGCTTGCTCGCGGCAGCGTTAATGACGAGTCCGGCCGCCCGATTGGTCATGAGCGAATTGGTGATTCTGCCGATGGCTTCACGCGCGAAACTATCAACGCCGTAGCTTGATCCTGATGCGTTCGGCGGCTTGTAGGCGATGGCATCAACGGCCCGCGCAAACCGCCGGATTTCCGTGAATTCCTCAGGCGAAAACAACGTGGCCATCACAGACCGCTGCTGCGTCATGGCTTCTTTCATGGTGCTCGACAACTGCAACGGGTTCATGGTTTCCCCGTTCTTGCCGGTCACGAGGCGCGACCAATAGGCAAGCCGGACATCGTTCCAGGCTTGGGTGGCTTCCTCTTTTGGAAGAAACCGGTCAAACGCCGTCTTGATATTCTTCAGCGTCGCAACGCTGTTCTGCGTTATGGTACGAGACCCTTTCGAGCCGAACAACTCCTGAATGACAGACTCGCCGCTATCGACCTTGGCAGGGTCAAGAATGGCCCCGATGCGCCGCGCGGCGGCTGTCTTCGCACCATCTGCGGCTTGAGGCTCGAAGATGCTATGCACGTCCTTTGTAAACCCGCGCGCCTTGACGAGTTTCAAAGCCGCTTCCGGATCACCAGCCAAAAGCTTCTTTTCGGCGGAGACCGTGATCCAGTCGTTAAACCCTTCATAAATGGCCTTGCTGGCTGCTTTGTCGGCGGTGTTATCTGCGGATTTGTAGAGTTCGAACAGATTGCGGCGCATCTGATCGACGTTCTTGGTCGGCGAGTTCGCGACCCATCCAGCGGCCTTCTCCGGCGCCTCCCCGGCTATGATGCGCTGAACCTCTTGGGCCATTTCGAATGCGGCCGGATTCGCCCGTTCATTGATCATCCGTCCGCCAAGCTTATTGTTGAGAATGTCCGGCAGCTCTTTGGCAGCCTCTGGCGTTATCTCAAGGCTTGTCGCCCCCCTCCAAGCGTCGTCTTCCAAGCTCTCAGCCGATTTGCGCGCGCCTTGCAACGCAGCCTGAATATCTTCTCCAATGGGTTTTGGATCGGCCCCTATCAGGCTATCGCCCGCCTTTCGATGCGGGGCGACCATGGCCCCAATGCTCGGCTGGCTTGCCGACGGGTTGCCCCCCATAGCCGCTTTGCGCAACTCATCTTTCTGAAGAATGTCAAAGGCTTCTTTTTCAGAGCGCGCCTTGTCGCCGTACTTGCCCCACAGCATGGCCTCCTCGGTATGAAGAAGGTCTTTGCGCTTTGTCGCCTGCCCCGGTGACACCCGGATACCGAACTTGTTGGCGTCGGCTCTGACCGCAGCCTCCTGCGGATTGCCTGTTTCTGCGAACGTCTTTGCAAACGACTTGGCGAAATCCGGCGTCACGTCATTAGGATCGACACCCGCCCGCTTGGCCGCTTCGAGGCCCCTAGCCGTCAGATTGCCCGTCGCCTTGTCAACCAGCCCCGGCACGGTCACGAACTTGCGCCATAGCGCTCCTGCTGCCATCCCGGCAACGGGTCCAGCCGCACCGAATCCGGCCATGACGCCGGCCTTGAGGGGATCAACGCCCTGTTCCGAACCCTGGACGCCCGCCGCAATGTCACCGCCCAGGCTAGTCGCCCCACTAGCCGCGGCCTGCCCCAAAGCCTGAAGGCCAACACCGGCCCCTTTCAGCGCCGCTCCAGTGGCTCCGCCCGTCGCGATGTAGGGCAGTGAGCCGTAGATCGCCCTCGACACGTCCTGCGTGTCGAGGCCGGGCCGGTTCACATAGCCGCGCTGTTCCTGACCATCCGGCCCGCGCGTGACGACGACCTCGTATCCGTTGGCATCCTTCTCGCGGCGGACGAACCGATCACCAAGGTTCTTCTGAATAACGTCACCCATGCCGGCGTCGTCGGCACCGAAGATAGCGGCGTTGGCCGTAGGGTTTCCGAGTTCCTTCGGGTACTGCTCAAAGACCGTGCGTGTTCCCGCCTCCCTTGGGTCCTGACGGCCGCGGACGGAATTGACCAGCCATTCCCCCCAGCCCTCTTTCTGGCCCTCCTGCGGCGCGCTCTGGGGCGAGGCGACGCCGTTCAGCTCGGAGAACCAGTCCGAAGTCTGCGGCGGCGCGGCGGGAGCCGGTGCGGCCGGTGCAGGCCGCGGCTCGGCCGCAACCTGGCCGGTGGCTTGAGGCTGCTGGGCCTGAGGCTCGCGGCGCAACGACCAGGCCGGCGGGCCGTCCGGGCTCTTGCGCTTCGGGTCGGTCCAATCGAATGGCGCGGTGTCGTTGATCTGCGAGAACCAATCCATCAGATTCCGAACTCCCGCCGCTGAATGACGCGAAGCTGCTGTTTCAAGGACTGCGGGTCGAGCGACGGATTGCGGCTCTTCATCTCCTGAGCCGCCTGATCAAGCCGCTGGTTGATGATGCCCTGCATGTCCGACAGCGGCACCATGGCGCCGATCCGGTCGGACTTTGCCAGCGTCTGAATGGTGCGGTCATCATAGCCGTTACGCTTCAGGTAATTGTAGCGCGCCAAGGCCAGCTTGGACTGCCCAACGGCGTTCCTCATCTTGGCCTCGAACTGTGCCGGGCTATCCTTCTCGGGATCGGGCATCCCCTTGCGGATGCGGCCTTCTTCCTGAATGCCCATCGCCGCGCCGGTAATGTACTTGATGTATTCGGACAGGTTGTTGGTCGCGTTCTGTTTGAACGACGTGTAGTCCGCAAGCTTCTGCCGGTCCTCCGGCTTCATGTTTTTGCGGGTGGCCTCGAAACTATCCTGCCATGACAGGCCGTACATCTTCGCCGCCGTCTCATAGGTCTGGTACTCCGGTTTGAAGCCTTGCGCGATGCTATCGAGCCGGCCGGCGAGGTCGATCATGCCGATCGCTTTTTCATCAACGGCGTTTTCACCGGCCTTGCCAAGCGCGCCTTCCCCGCCGCCCTGAATGGAATCGAGAATGGCCTTGCCCGCCGCTGAATACTTCGGGTTGAGCAGCATCGGGCCGGCAAGGCTTTCCGCCTCTTCCCTGGTCATTTTCCCGTACGGCGTCGAATACTGCCGCGGGGCTTCCGCGGTGGGGGCCGCCGGCACAAGCGGCTGTGCCTCATCGGAGATGAGCTGCACGCCGGGCATCGGCACGGCACCGTTGAAGGACTGAGGCTGCAGCATCGGCTGCTGGGACGGGGGCTGAGGCACAGCAGGCCGGCCCCCGCCGCGGAGCCGCTCGATCAAAAGCTGCTCGATAGGATCGTTGCTCTTGTCCTCAAGAGCCTTGATCTGAGCTTCTTTATACCGGCGTTCAAGCGGGGCATTCGACAGATCGGATTGCAACGCTTGAACGCGAAGCTGCTTGGTCTGCTGCTCCAGAGGATCGAGAAACTGCCCGGCCTGAGCGGCCATCAGTTTCGGGCCAGACTTGTGGTCGAGCTCTTCCGGCGTCAGCCCATCGGCGCCATGGCGTGCCACGACGCGTTGCCACGCCGCCTGACGCTGAGGCCCGTCCTGCATCTGATCGACGGCCATGGCCGCCTTGCCGTACCATTCCAGCTCTTGACGCGCGTCCAGCTTCTGGTCGCGCCCGCGCTGGTACTGCATCTGATCCTTGCGAAGCGTCAGCTCTTCATTCTGGCGCGCGTCTTCCCTCTGCATCAGCGCATTGCGCCGGTTGGAGTCGATCGCGTTGCTGATCGGGGAAAAGTCCAGAAGCGCGTTGCGCGGCTCGATCTGAATTGCCGGAAGCTGAGGCATCGATTACGCCCCCCCTGCGATCGAGCCGGTGTACCCGCCACCACCAAACCCGCCCGGATTATAGGCCTTCAAGGCCAGGCCTCCGAGCTGCAGCAGATTGTTGGGGCCGATGCTGCGGCTGGCCGCCAGCGCATTGCCAAGGTTGACCCGGTTTCCGGCCTTGGTTGTGGCAAGATCTGTGTCAAGACCGGCCAGAGCGCCGCCGTAGTTGTAGCCCGTCGCCGCTCTCTGGCCCTGAATATTGGCGAGGTCAGAGCCCTGATTGTAGCCGTACTGAGCCGCCTTCGCGCCCTGATCGGCGTAAAGCCCGGAGATGTTCTGCGCCACGCCTAGGCCCTGCTGCTGCATTCCGCCAAGCCGGTTCATATAGCTCTCATAGTCCTGAGAGCCACGCTTCAGGTTCTCGGATGCAACCGCGTTGGCGGCATAGCCTGACCCGCTGAGCCCCCGCGCGTTCAAAGCCTGCATTAGGGCGTTGGTGGCAAACTCGGCATTCGAGGCCCGGAACGGATCGCCGCCGGCATAATCGCGCATGAATGTCTGCTGCGCCGCCCCGCCGTTGAGGCCGAGAGCGTTTCCATAGAGCGTGTTGGCCTGCTGCCCGCTCTGGGCAAACGGCTGGAGCGCTCCAACGGCCTGGCTGGTGCCGCGCTGGAGTGCCGAAAGCGCGTTGCCATAGCCGCCGGTCACATCACCGCGCGCCTGCCCATAGGCCGTTTCGGCTTTGTTGAAGCCCTGGCTGAGATTGCCGCGCGCCGCGCCGTAGCCGCTTTCCAGCATCGACGTGGAATCGGCATAGCCCCGTTTCGCGTCCTTGCGCTGATCGGTCCCCATGAATGATCCGAAGAAGCCCATTGCTCAGTCCCTCTTTATGAAAACGACGCGGCAACGGCCGCCTTCGAATAGGTCGCGGTCTGGTTCCAGGTCGCGGTGATCCCGCGCGGCGTTTCGGTTGTTGTGGTGTCGAGTGACGCAATGCTCAAACACGACAGAGGACTTCCGCCGCCGATCTGAGCGTTTTCCGTCAACCCGGACCACGTCGCGTTGGCGCCGGCGTCAGGCGTCGACAGAAACGTCACGCCGAACGCCACGCCATTTGAAACGGTATTCGTGGACACGGTGAGCACGTTTGAAGTGTTGCTTTGGGCCGCCGCCGTATCAATGGCCGCCGTGCTCTCAAGATTGTAGGCGGCGGCAACACCGATGAAGATGTTGAAGTCCGCCGCCGATTGCGTGACAACAACCGTTCCCGACGTTCCTGCCTCCACCACGGCAAGCCAGATCGAGATGTTGGCAAAGCCGGAGCTGGCGACGATTTGCGTTGCCGCAACGCCCGCAACCGTGACCGCCGTCGTGGAAGCCCCACCAGCCACACCGACAAGAATGGCCCGCCCCGCCGCGGCCGTCCCCAGCGAAATCCCCGTATAGGTATGCGTCGCCGTGCTCGTCCCATCGACGGCGCCGTCCGTGTAGACAATTGACGGCTTTGGCTTCCCGATAATCACGCACATCGCCATTATGGCAGTGTCCGCGTGAACTTCAGGCAGAACGCTAGATTAACGCACGCAGAATTAGACGAGATCGTCAGCCGCACATCATCGCCAACGGCAAAGACGTTACCGGCCGTCGCCGTCGATGTAACCTGAGACGTAGACACCGCATTGCTCAGACCCGTGATTGCAGTCGTGTTCTTCTTCGTTACCAGCGTACAGGTTCCACCCGTCGCAATCGTCGTCATGGTATTAGCCGTAAACGCAAACGGCATACTGAGACCAATGATGTAATCCTGATTGGCCGGAACTAAAATGAAGCCCGAAAGGCTGTCAACGAAACTCCATGTGCCGGTCAAACTGGCATAGGTTCCGGCCGTGGCAACTGCGGCAAGCCCGGAAACATTGGACGCCGAAATCGCCAGCCAGGTCTTAACCGCCGTGTTCGTATGCCGCGCATCGGCCGCCGCGGCTCCGGTGAAGTTCCCCGGCATCGTTCCGGCGTCGCCGGTCGCATTGAGCAGGCCATTGGCGCTGCCGACGATGCCGGAGAACAACTGATACCAGGGCTTTTCCATCTGGAGCCCCTGGCCATCCTTGGTCCTGATGAGCGGAACCGACCATTCAGGAATATTGACCATCAGGCCACCAGCTTTTCAGCATCAATGGCAATGCCGGAAATCGCTCGATCAACGCTGGCAGAAATCGCCAACCGAAGCGTGCATCCGCCGGGACCGAACATGCCGAATCGGTAATCCTTGACCCGCTTCAACCGCTGGCCTCTGGACCCCAGTGCAATACGGCGCTCCGGCCCGAATGTCTTGCCCCCGTCAATCGAGGTTGAAAGCATCAGGTGCGGGTCTGCGTCTTCGCTCAGCACGCCCTCGCCAACCCCCGCCATCACGTCCACGAACACGCCGTTGATAACAAACCCGTGCGGCGCCATGTGAATGATGGGTGGAATAACCTCCATCAGGATCGGTTCTCCGCCTTCGGTCGCGACGCGCTCATTGATGGAATACAGCCGGCCATCGGTATAATCACCGAGCAGCGTCATGCCCTGCCAGCGGGCGGCACAGCACCCGCGCCAGTTAACGCGGCCATAGCTTTTGCGTTCATGCCACCGCGCCGTGCCGATGTCATAGACGATGGTCCAGTCATCGCAGGTCCAGCATAGAAAGGCGTGGCCCGTGCTGGGCTCATTCCAGCCAAACCCGAGGATCGTGGCCTTATCGGCAACAGCGCCAATCATGCGCTCTTGCGCATAGCCTGAAATCCGCCGCGCCGAATAGCCGTCCTGGATTCTGACCGTGCCGTCATTGGCAATCCAAGCCACGATGCGATCAAGCTGGACCACGGTCTTGGCGCCCATGCAGCCAAGATTGATCGAGGCCACAGGCACGAACGGAAAGTTGCCCGTGCCGTCCGGGCTATCCGACCACCATTCAACGGTTGTCTCGCCGAAGATCATAGCGTCGCGCTCGCCGCCAAGCACATAGAGTGTGTTATCCGGCGCCTTCTGCGCCTTGCCGAAATCCGTCGCAGTGATGACCGAGCCGTTATCCTCATTCGAGATGAACACCCGGTCAAACGTGGTCGGAAACAGAAAGTACCCGTCCAACACAGACACGGATATCGGCGGCGGAAGGTCTGGGTCCGTGATGGTCGCAATCGACGTGCCGGTGATGATGTAGCCCACGCCATCAGATACCAAACAAACCTCCGGCGTCGGAGACCTCCGGTTTCTTGCCAGGAAGGCCTGGCCATCAGAAGGCAGCGTCGTGACGAGTGTCACCACCCCGAACAGATCGATTGCCGATACCTTGCGGCCGGCTACAACATAGAGGTAATCGTCCGTTTCCAACATCGCCTTGACACCTCCAGTGCCAGAGGCCGTCACCGTATTCCAGATGTCGAGCCCTGCCGGGGCATAAACGGTCCATGCCGCTTTGGCATCGTCGCCGGTATCTTCGGCCACGGCATTGATGAGCCGTGCCGATCCTTCGGCCTTGAACCTTGCTGGATTGGATTGGGTGGCGAGATTGATCGGAACGAGTGCCATCAGTAGTCCACTTGCTCGGGCTCAAGACCTGATGCGTGCTTCTTGGTATGGCGTTTGATCCGCCTCTTGATCGGCACCTCTGCGTCTTCAATATTCGTGACATTGACGATCGGCTTACCGAAAGCAGGCCCAACGTGAAGCGCAACAAGGTCGCAGACCGGGCCGAACACCAGAAGCGGGATGGCTGCATCATCCCAATATCCGATGCCGTCGCCTCTCAGCTCTTCCATCAGCTCGCTATAGCGATCCACGATCATCTGGTGATGCGGCGCGCCCGGGCTCGAATTGGCGTCAATCAGCGCCAGCTTCTCCATCACCGCGTGAGACAGTTGCAGGAGTGTCCGCGTCGCCATGGTCCTTATCCTTCTTGCGTCCGCGCTTCACTGTGGGCGCTTCCGTTTCGATCCGCTCAAAGAAACAGTTTCCAGACAGTTTCCGAACCGCCGTTTCATCCGTCACGATGTTGACGGTGCCATTTTCCCAAGTGTGGCCAAACATCTCAAACGGGCCATTGGGGCTTTCGCCGGTATATTTGAACTCTGCCATTGATCCTCCATGAAAAGCGGGGGCCGTTTTAAGCCCCCGCTCGTTTCGTCTCAGCTATCACGCGTCGGGAGCGGCGGCGCAGTAGATCGTCACCATGCCGTTGTCCTTGCGCGTACCCGAGCCGTTAGCCCAAGTGAGCTTCTCAATGCCGTGAGCCAGCTCGACGCCCTTGCCGACAACAAAGCCATAGTCGGTTTCGGTCTTGTCGGTCGGCTTGGGCATTTGCTTGTTGGCAAATGCCAAGGCCTGCTGTCCGCACAGGAACGACACGCCAACGTCAGTCGTGCCGCCGGAGCCGGCGTTGACGAGCGTGGTTTCGGCATTGACGCCCGATACCCGTCCGGCCTCGAATTCCGGAATTTCGCGGATGATCACGCCGTCATAGATGAGATCACCGTCCTGGAAAATCGGGTTCTGGTCCATGCCGGAGCCTTCACGAGCCCGAGCTTCACGGTTGGCTGCCGCGATCGTGGTGTCTTTCTTGAGGTCCCGGAAGTTGCGCGGGTGCGCGAAAAGGACAAAGTATTCCCGCCCTGACGTGTTCGACTTGAACGGCGTGATGTGCGGGTTTGCCGTTTTGGCGATGCGCTTGCCCAAGGTCACGGTGTCCGCCGTCATCTTGTCGTCAGTCGTGTCCAGCGTGGCGAGCGCCGTCGCCATGACGTTGGACGACGCGTTGGACTTGAGCTTGCCGAACAGAACGCGGTCGGAATTGTTCGTGAGCCAGGTGTTGCGGTTGCCGGCAGTCGCCGCCGAATACTTTACCCCGTCCATCTTGTGGAAGGTGTCGATGAGCTGATACTTGATGAGTTCGGAGGCCCATTCCTTGAGCAGCGGACGGGCTTCCTCAAGAAGACGCGGACCGATCTTTTCGGCTTCCTTCTTGGTCCAGGTGATGGCGTTGCGGTAGTATTCCCACGTCACATCCTGGTAGTATTGGTCCATCGCTTCCTCGCTGCCGGACAACGTGCTGTTGCCCGATACGCCATTGCCTTTCAGGCGGCCAACGAGAGGGATTCTGATCGTATAGCCGTCGCTTTCGAGATCGTTCTTGACGCAGATGATGTTCGTCAGCTCGTTGCCCATGTAGGGCTTGAAGCCTGAATCACGAACGTATTCGCGCATGAAGTCGCGCTGCCACTTGATCAGCTCCAGGCCGCTCAAGACTGTCGTAGATGCCATGGTGTTAAGACCTTCTCATGATGAGCTTTGATGATGAGAAGCCGTCACGCGCTCCGCCTGTGGGCGAACACGCTATCTGCTGCGGCTCTCTCGGTGAGCAAAGCCCCCTGGTCTCCAGCCTGTGTCTGATCGGCCAGGGTTGAGGGGAACTTTTGCGGTGTTTGAGCTTGTCCGAGCGGCTGGCCAGCTTTCAGCCCGGCAAGGGCTTTCTGCACGGCGTCCTCAGCAACCCGCTTCTTGAACGCCTCAAGATCAGTCCCGACCTCAGCATCGATCTGCTGCTTTTTGTGCCATGCCACCAGGGCTTCGAACGGGTGACGAGTTCTGACGAACCGTTCGGAAATTCCAGCCTGATATGCGGCTTGCAGCGCAGCATTCACGATCTCATCGCCGTACTTCTGACGAGTCAGAAGCTCGGAGGTGTTAACGTGATGATCGAGCAAACGCTGGTCGATCATCTGCTGCTGATATTGGGCGAACTTTTCAGGTTCAAGGTATGGGTCTGGCGGTTCTACCGCCTGTTGCTGAGGCTGCTGTTGCTGCCTCTGAATCTGCTGAAACTGCCGCTGCAACTGCTCAACCTGCTCACGGTAAACCTTGGCGTTGGCCTCAGCTTCGGTGCGCAGCTTGAATTCGGTATCGCGGGCTTCTTTCAGCTTCTTGCGTTCGGCTACAAGCTCAGTCACGGGCACGAAGCGGCCGGTCTTGGGATCGCGTCCTTGGGGCTGTCCATCATCGTCGGGCACGTCGTCTGCCTTGACGATCTCTTCGGCTTTCGGCTCCGGATCAGGAGCCTTGGCTTCAGGTGCCGGCACTTCCGGCGAAGAACCGGGGGCGGCGGAATCGGCCCCCATGTCGCTGCTGGTCACGAACACGTCATCAATAACGGACTTCTCGTCCGTGTTACCGGTCGTCATATCACCCTCCGCTATATAGTTGCCGGTCACGAGAAACGCCGTTGTGTCGCCACGGCGATGCGCTAGAACATCAGATAACGGGCTGATGACCCGGAACGCCGCTTAGGCCGGCGAAGCCACGCTTTGGTGCGAGTTGCGTATGAACCTGCGAACCCGGTACATGCCCGGCGTCTACACCGTCACCGATGAAGACACGGGCGAAATTCTGATCTTTTCCCTTTGGGGAACCCTTGAACACGTCAGGCTGTTCGATCTCACACGAGAGCGTAAGACGCACCGGCCGGCCTTGGCTGATTACGTTGCATCTCAGCCTGAATGAGCTTCGCCGCGGCATTGGCGCGGTTTGTCTCGACATCTGAATAGGCCTTGGCGGTCTGTGCCTTCTTGTGGTCCACGTCGGCCGCAGCGCCTTCCACCTGGATTTGTGCCAAAGCCTGCTGCATCGGGTCCGGCGCCGGAGGTGCCGGCATCGGCGGAGGCGCCAAAGCCTGCTGCACCATTTCAAGCAACCGTTCCTTGTTCGGCACGTTCGATAGCTCAATCATCATGGCCCACATCTGCGGCGGAGCCTGTGCGATTTCCGAAAGACGTTGCAGAAGCTCTTCCGACATCGTGAGGGTGTCGGGGCCTTCCTCAAGGATAAGATCAACGTCGAGTTCGGCGATGGTATTTGCAACGACGAACTCGCCTGTGTTCGGGTCCAGATCATAAGTATTGACACCAACGAATTGCGCCGAGCGCGGGTCATCCGTCACGCGCACCCAACGCTCGCCCGTCCAGGCCTGACGGATACGGCCCCAAATCTTGCGGTAAACTCTCAATTTCCAGTCCCGAAGCCGTTCGAAGACTGGCGACAACTCCGTCATGCCGCTATCGCGCTGGGCAAGAATCGCACGTCCAGACTGATCGGCAACCCCACCGCCCTTACCGACAAGGCCAGGGTTCGGACCCAAATTCTCTAGCGCAGATTGGGCCTGCTCCAGCAATTCGGCCTGGCCTTGCAGCTCCTTGGAGCCATCGATAATGCCGGTATCCTTGCCCCATTCGCCATCATGCTCGATCACGGCGTCGGGCTTGGCGACCTCTGATTTCAGCTCATCGATGTCATCAACAGACCCGCGCCGGACGAAAAGCTTCTGCGAATTGAGCAGATACAGGAACTTGGACCGGCGATGATTGATCTCATCCTGCATCGGCTTCATGTTGCGAACGAGGCCGTAGCGGACGCCCTTCTCATCGATATACGGGCTCCATGCCACATAGGGACAATCCGGCTCCCCGTTTTCGTCCTTGAACGGCGAGGGCCCGCCTTCGAGCACGATGTCACCGCAGAACTTCACGTATTCCCACTGCCCACGCCTCTTCTCCCAAAATTCCACAACCCGAACCCGGCAATGTTCAAAATCAGCCCATTGCGTCGCGCGGTCCTCTTCCGCCTTGAAGGCGGTCAGATCGCCGTCCGTGTTGACCAGATCTCGCAGCATCTTCGCCTTGTCCGGCCAAATCTCCTCTGCCTCATCAATGTCCACCCAAAGGTGAATGCCCATATACCGGGCATCAGAGAAATCTGCCTTTGTCGAGCGAGGATCATAGAAAAAACGGTCAGGGTCTATGGCCTTGAGCGAGACTTCAGGTTGACCGCGCTTGGTTTCAACTCCAACCCATGCCACGCCGTAGCCCGACACCATGCCGTCGTGGGCGCCGTTCGAGCCGATGTTTTCCCATCGGTTGAGGTCGCAGACAAACCGCACCGAGGCTGTGGCCAGATCGGCCTGCTGGTCGTGCTGGGGCGTTCGGCCATAGCACTTCGGATCGCGCCGCATCCGCTGCTCAATGCCGACAAGAAAATCGACCTTCCGCGAAATCCTATTATCCGTGACGATAGGTTGCCGGCGCTTGGTCAGGCGGGCCTTCTCGGCTTCGGTCCATTGCTTGCCGTGATAATAGCGCCGGCCTTCCTGGGCCTCAGTCTGTTCGGCCTGCTTATTGGTCTCGAAGGCACGGAATTTCCGGCGCTTGTCGGCAAGCCTCATATCGGGAGGCGCGGCGGTTGTAGCTCCTACGCTCTCCAAGATTGTTCCTCCGTCTGAGATGATCTGTAATCGCTGCGTGGCCGCAACAGGCCTTTGGGCTTCGGCGCCACACCCTTCACCAGCTCGTCCAGCATCCGGCCAATGAGTCCGAAGGCGTCAACCTGGTCATCGTGCCGGCCGGCCGGGAATGTCAGAAGCTCTTGCACGAAGTCGTTCACCCAATCGGCTTTCTCGGGCAGATAGACCTTGCCCATTGACGTTCTGGCCTGAATTGACCGGCTTCGGGTTGGCTTGTCGGCTGCGCTCGACACCTGCTCGCGCCGGCAATAGACCCGCTCTTCCCTCATGCGCTTTTCAAGGAATGGACCGATCGACTTGATGATCTGGCCCTGTTCCTCGACCCACATCAGCGGCTTGTGGTCTCGCATCATGTCAATGACGGCCTGGACCCACTGATCGGATGTCGTCTGCCCGCGCCACAGATCGAGTACATAGATGTTGTCGTCAGGGTCCACACCGATGATGACGTGCACCGTCCAATCTCCGTCGCCATCCGTGACGGCATAGTCGGACGCACCGTAGACCCTGAGATGATTCGGGCGCTCCTGAAACCAGCGGAACCAGTCCCGCTTGAAGTAAACACCCTCATCGGGTGCCGGCCGCTGCTGATAGAGCGCCGACCAGTCGCGAGGAAGCGTGGCACGCCTCACGCGCTCCAGCGCCTCGATAGGGTAGAAATCAGGCCATAGCGCCTCGCCGCTTGGGCTGATCGCGGGGAGTTCGAGAATTGTCCACTCGTCACCGCCGCGGGCCTGTTCGGATTGGAGCCAGCCGGTCAGATCGTCTTCGTGCCAGCGGGTCTGGACGACAATAACCGCCTTGGGAAAGCGGGACAGAATAACTGACGAATACCATTGCTTGACGTTCTCGCGGTGCCGCTCGCTGTCGGCTTCGGCTCTATCCTTCAACGGGTCATCAATCAGAACGATGGGGCCAACAGTGCCGCGCCCGGTTAGTGCCGTGCCCACACCCGCCGAGATGTAGAACCCGCCTTGCTCGGTTCGCCAGAACCCCTTGGCACGCGTGTCCTCCTTGAGCTGCACTTCGGGGAATAGGTTTCGGTAGTGATGCCCCCGAACGATGTCACGCACCTCGCCGCCGAACTCTTCGGCCTTGTCGAGGTTGTAGGACGCACTCATGATCGTTGCCGCAGGGTTTCTCCCGAGAAACCAAGCCGGAAACCGGCGCGAGCCCAGCTCAGACTTTCCATGCCGCGGCGGCATGTTGATCATCAGCCGATCGATTTCCCCGCGTTCGACGGCCTCCAGCTTTTCAGCAATCAGTCTGTGATGCGCCGCAGGCTGATAGGCCTTGTTCGTGTAGCATGTGAAGTCAATGAGTGACCGTCTCGCCTTCCTCCTCGTCAGAAGCTCCTGAGCCGCCTCCTGTGAGGATGGAAACAAGTTCGTCGTCGCTAAGGTCTGCAACATCCCTCTTCTCGACGGTAACGTCTAGATTTTGAGTTGGCTTCCCGTAACCCCGGTTCAGAACTTCCTGGGCTGCTGAGAACGACACGCGCTCGTCCTCGCTGCGCATCAATTCCAGAACGCGCTTGAACGCTTCGGCACCGTGGGTGCGCGCCATCGTTCGAATTTCCTGAACGACTTTGGGCCGTCCTGATGGATTTCCGCTTTTGCCCTTCTCGAAAGGCTTTCCGACTTTTTTCTTAGCTGAGAGTTGCTGATCCATTGCTGTTAGCAGCGCTGCTCCGCTTCCTTTCGTTGTCGGCGTCACGCATAATCCCCTAGTGCTGAGGCCACGAACGGCGATGTCTGGACGATGAAATCGTCTTCAATGGCGACGGTATTTGCTAGGCTTGTCCCGAGCCACCTGATAAACCAGCGCCCGCCCTCTGTTGGCGTCATATCCAGGTAATATTGGCCAGTTCCGGTCGTTCCAAGTTCGTCGCTTGATCCGTAGGTGTAGGTTAGCGTTCCACCTGATGGATTGCAGGTCTGTGCAACGACGCTTTCAGGGTCAATGTTGGCGCCGGCCGAATCCTGGAACACGACGTTAAGCCTGAGCGTCGTCCCTATTCTGTTGATGCCCGGCGTTATCATGGCTTTGTCGTTCCTGTTATCTTACTGGACGCGCTGCCGGATGAGCCGCGAAGCATCTTGGACATGGATGAGCTTCCCAAGATGACACTAACCCCGGTTGTGCTCCCCGTTCCAAGGGCTGAGGCGGATAACGTTCCCGAGAGGTTCGCTCCGCCAGATACCGAACCGCTTGAAAGGTATGTAGCCCTGTAGGTGCCGCCATAAAATGTTGCTGTTCCTACCCCTTCGGACCTTAAGACAGAGGTGCTCAGCGCTGTCGCATCGAACGATGCGGATGCCAGGCCAGCGGATGTTAGGTCTGCCGTGAAGAGGGACGCAGCGTCCAAAGAGCTGGTGCTTGTCCCGGCCGCTGTCAGTGCCGCCCGAGAAAGAGCTGACGCCGTACCCGTGAATGTCCCGGTCCCGCTTGCTGTGAGCGTGCTGGTAAACCGCGCCGATCCAACCGCAGTGAAAGAGCCGACACCAGCCGTTGAGACTACGGAAAGGGCTTGAGAACGCCCTACCAGATTTGCGGCAGAAGCGCCCGAACTCGACAGGGCGGCGTTGAACAATGCCGCGCCGACAAAAGTTGCGACGCCGGTTCCCGTGACCCCGAGGAAAGACGGATTAACGCTGGCCGCTACACGCCGCGAGCTGTAGGGCTGCGATGCAAACGGCCGGGCCGCGAACATCAGGCGTCAGATGCTCCCGACCACTCTTCCAACTGTTTCACAACGTCATAGACAACGCCGCGCACCTGATCGGGCCCGAGGCTGGCAATGTCGAAACTGATCTGCTCTTGCGTAATCGGAACAGCGCCAGATTCACGGGCGACCTCACTGGCATATCCGGCCATGAACACCTTCATGTCGTTGCGGCCAAAATCGATCTGAGCCGAGATGATCCGCCAATAGGTCGCCGGAATGCCGAAGGGTGTCTGCTTTTCAATCAGAAGTGCCATCAGGCCCATGTCCCCACGTTGATATCGGCGCCCGGCGCACCGACAGGCCAAAGCTCGATGCAGCTACCGAGAATTGTCGAGTAGGCTCCGCCCGGCGCCGCGGAGAGCGCGTAGTTGAGATTGAATGTTCCACCCGTCGCGACGCTGATGGTGCCGGATACCTGTAGCGTGATGTTCCACGTTGCGGTTGTAATCGCCGCAGTCGCAGTCAGTGAGCTCGATGTCGACCTACCGACCAAGGCCAATGCGGTCGGCAGAGCGCTGGCGTTGGAAGTGATAATTCCACCCCAGTTGCTGGTATTGAAGACCGCGGACCCACCAATCGAGAATGTGAGCGTGTGCGAGGTTGTGCCTGCCGTTTTGTTCAGAGTGATGAGCGCATTGAATCTGTAAACCGTCGAACCCGAGACCGTAGCGCTCTTGCCGAACACGTTCTGCGTGCCCGTGCCGTTGGTTCCGGCGAGGCTGGCGTTCAAGCGGAAGAACTGCACCGCCGGGACAAGGCCGCGCTGCGTCCCGCTCGGTGTAAAAAACGGCGTTGTGCCGTTATACTCCCAGGCCCCCGCAGTGGCCGTCGTCAAGTTCGTGCCGCTCGTGAAATTGAGTGCCGGGACAGCCGTGGTTCCCGCATCAAGTGTAGGCCCGGCGGAGAACATCGCCTTGGCGCCGGTCTGGAACCCGGTTTCGTCTGTCAGGGCCGCGCTCAGGTTGGCACTGGATGGCGTTGCTAGAAACGTGGCGACGCCCGTTCCGAGACCGGAAATGCCCGTCCCGACCGGAAGCCCCGTGGCGTTGGTCAGCACACCGGCCGATGGTGTGCCAAGATCACCGCCCTGAAAGTAAGCAAGCCCGGTTCCAGTTTCATCTGAGAGCACGCTGCGAAGTTCGGCGCTCGACGTGGCCGGAAATTGCGATAAAGGCTTCGCAAGCGACGGGACGAACGACGCAATGGGGCCTAGGGCAATGTATTTGGTGCCCGCCGTGAACGAAACAGCGCTTCCCGTGCTCGATTGGCTAAGCGTGGTGAGCGTGATCTGATCAGCGGCGGAATAGGTGAACAGACCAGACTGCCACTCGTTGGCGCCGTCGTTGTACATGTAACCGTAGAACGTGTCGGCAACCGCACATACGGTGTTGAATGGCCGGTAATAGCCAGAGCTGTCAGAAATTGCCGAACCGGCAACGGTGTAAGGCCCCGTTCCCGTCGCTGTCGTAAGGTCTAAAACCCGGTCAAAGGCGACAAGAGCCATCAGTCTTCAGTGATCGTTGAAGTCGTTGCGATTTGCGGCGTGACGCCGGTCGATACCGCAATATTCGGGCTCAAGGCACCAGAATAGAGCAGCTTGCCGGCGCCGCTCGCGGCCGTCCCGACTGCGGCATGAGTGATCGTTGCTGTACCCCCGGTGCAGGCTGGGAAATTTATGGTCGCAACCGGAGAAACGCTATTTCCTGTGACTGTCCAGCCGCCGGCAGTCCTGGCAACAGCGACACGGGCGTAGCTTGTATATGTCGTTTCGTTTGTGGTCTGCGATCCGGCCTCACCTGGATCTGCCGTGTGAAGCGACACATAGAGGCTTGTCAGCGGCGACGCAGCGGCGTTGTCGGCAATGTTGGCGATGGCTGTTCCCTGGAAAATAAGTTTCAGCCAGTCGTTTTCGAATGTGTCGCCCTTTGACATGCCTCAGACGACCCCATACTTGCGGCCAACGCCAGCGAAGCCAGCGGCAAGGGGGCGATCCGTCTTGTATTCAATCGTGGTGTTTTCGATGATCTTGACGCCGGGGGGTCCGGTGCCCTTCCAGACCCGATAGAACTTGCGCCAAAGGTTGGTCAGGATGCCGAACGGCTTGCGGGGGCCATGCTTGCGAAGCTCTTCAAGCTCGGCGTGCATCGATCCGAAGCTGAGCAGAATCGACACAACGATGATCGAGAACAGGCCGTTGAAAATCTGCGCAGATTCTTCGGTCATACCGGCGTATTTGGTCAGGATCAGGAGATCATTGCGGGCTTCCGATGTCTCAACCTTGGTGCTAGAGGCAACCTTGCGGGCCTCTTCCAGCTTGGCCTTGACGCCGTTGATCTCTTCGGCCGTGGTGGCGCGGTCAATGGCGATCGCGCGTTCAGCCTTGAGGCTGGCGGCAAGCTGCTGTTTCTTGATGCACTTTGACTTGCAGCCGTTGCGGGTCGCTTCATAGGTTGCATCGGCTTCGGCTGCCTTGATACGATCGTCATAGGCCTCCGGGGCGTCCACATTCTTGGACCAATCGTGCTTGGCTTCCAAGCGGGCGAGCTGCCGTTCCAGGTCCTTAACCGACTTCTGCACGCTGTCGGACTGCAGGAAGGCAGTCTTGTGGACGTTGGTCTTTTCGGCTTGGTTCTCAGCCGCGGCGCCCATCCAGTTGTTGATCGAGAAGCCGAACGCGACGGCCCAGATCACGGCGCACCACAGCATCGCTCCGGCGCGGCCCTCCCAATAGGCCCGGATCAAGCCACGCGAAGCGGTCATTTCGTAAAGCAGGGCGGCAATGCCGAGGGCCACGCCGAACCACATGGCATAGGCCCACAGATCGGGGGTGGCGTTTTTCTTGAGGATGGTGATGACGCCGGCAAACAGGACGAGCTGGAGAGCCCAACGTTCGGGGTTGGATACGGCGCCGGCGGCGCGGCGGCCGAGGCGGCCAAGGGCGCCGGAAATTCCGTTGCTTGCGGTATCTTCCATGGGAGTCCTCCGAGGGTTGAGGATGCGGGTCAGATGTTCTTTGCGAGGAAGCCGGCGAAGCCGTATTCCCACCAGGCGCCGGAAAGCGGGATATTAAACCCGGCGAATTTGCTGAGCGCGATGACGATGAGAACCAGGGCCGCGAGTTGTAGCAGCGGGCGAAGCTGGCCAATGATCTGATCAGGATTGAGGTTCATTCAGGCTCCGTTCAGAGCAGATGTGCTAAGCAGGGCCCCAAGCTGCCAATGTGTGCGGATGGTTGGCCTGGCGGCTCATGTGTCGCGCCACGGTCCTAGGTCAATCGGCAGCTTGGGGATTGGAATTGCGGGCACACGCCTACACTCGACGTGAAATCGAGTTGAGGCGGGACGCGCCTGCATCATAACTAGCTGCGCTGTCCCTTAGGGCAAACTCTGTGCCTTAGCCGTGTACTATTGGTATCGGCGCTATCTGATTTGCGCCTTGCGGTCAATTACTTGGGACTATCGTTTGGTTCGGTGTGATTCTTTGGCAACGACGCCAAGGCGGCGGCGATTTCTTCCCGAGCAAAGCACCTGCACCGCTATCTGGCGGAGTTCGATTTTCGCTACAACAACCGGGTTGCCATCGGCGTTGACGACGAAAGCCGGGCCGCCAAAATGGTCAAGGGCGCCCAAGGCAAGCGGTTGACCTATCGAACGACTGATCGGGCCTGATGCGGCGGTTGAGGAAAGAGCGAGAAAGCGCCGTGGCCGCGCTTGACCGGCCACACCACTCGGACCACGAATCGTCTATTCTTGCATTTGCGATCCGAAGCACACGGCGACCCTGAAACGGCGGGGCAACGTGGTGTTGTTCTCGGAGAGGGTGGCTTCGACCCCTGCTTGGCAAATGGAGAAATCCCATGCCTAAGACGCAGAAGATCGGCCGTGATGCCCGTAATGGGCAGTTCATCCCGGTCGATGTCGCGATCCGTCGTCCTAGCACGACGACGGTCGAGACGATCAGGAAGTGATCTGAAGAAGTGAGCTACTTGACGGGAGGGGTTGGGCCGAAAGGTCCAGCCCCTTTTTCATGTGCAGGTAACGTGCAGTGATTTGCGGAGCTTATCAAGCATCTTTTTAGATGCTATTTAGGTGACATGCCGCGTCCAAAGAGTTCTGCACATAAGTTCTCCATCACCCTGCCGATGGGTGCGGACGACTTGCTGGCTGAGCGGAGCGCAATAACGCGCTGTTTAGTATCAAGAACATAGCAATCGATTGGATCTCCGCCGACTGCCCATTCCGGTGTCATTTGCGTTTTTTCTCCGCTGCTTTTCTGTCTTGTATCAGCCTCACAATCCAGTTGCCGAGGCTTCGGTTTTCGGTCTGGGCCTGCTTTCGCGCCCATTCCTTGAGGTCTTCCGGGATACGCAGCGACGTGACGGGTGTGTTTGCCATGCGTCTGTAATACAACAGACCACATAAAAAAGTCAAGGGGGGTGTTGACTGATGTATTACACTGTGCTACGTTAAGTATGCTCCAACCCGCTAGGAGAAAGACACGCCATGACCAACTACTTCAATCTGGGTATCGTGTTTCTTGCGTATCTCACCCCGCTCGCCATCGGCGCCGCTTTGATCCTGATGGCCTACGACGACTGAAAACAAACCGGGCCGGGAAAGCTGCTTCAACAGCCCCCGGCCCTTCATCTGCCAATCCACCCAACCCGCTAAGATCGAAAGGACTTGCACATGAACCTTACCATCAAAAAGATCGTTGCACTAGCACTTGCCTTGGCTCTCTGGGCCGTCGAGACCTGGCTACTTGTGGACGCCGCCGGTTATACCTTCACGCCTCAAGTCGCCGTCATCCCGGCCGCCACTGCGGCGCTCGCCTTCCTACCCCTAGTTCTCAAGGACGCTTCCAATGGGCTCCGAACTGCAATTCTGCTGTCCTGCCTGTTCCTTGTTGGCTTCGTCTTCTCCGGCGTGCTCGAACGTACCGGCGGGCAGCTCGATACCAAGATCGCAGCCGCTCAGTCCCAAACCGAGGGACGGCGATTGCTGGAGGCGGAACTCGTGCGTGAGCGGGCGAGGCTGATAGACGCCGAAAATAACATGAAGGGCGAGAGCCGTCGCGGCGGTTGCGGCCCCACCTGCAAAACGTGGCAGTCGGCAGCGGTCGGCATTCAGGCGCGCATCGATGGCCTTTTGTCGGAGCTTTCGACGCAGGCGCCGACACCAGTTGCAGATCCCGTCTCGCAGCGCTTCGCGGACATGACGGGCGGGGTGTTCGCAGTTGACACGGTTCGCAACTGGCGCCCGGCATTCCAGCCGTTGGGTTTCCTGGTTGCGATCTGGGCTTTGTTTGCTTTCTCTTTCATGAATAAGGAAACAACTGTTTCTGAAGTTTCCGCTGGAAACTCTGACTCCAGAAACAATTCCTCCGGTGGCGGGGGAAAAAGTTTCCGTGGTATTCACCTTGTCCAAGGCGGACCCATCGATGACTATGAACTCAAAGCTCTCCGCGCCGCTCTTTCTAGCGGCCGGAAACTTACCAACGACGAACTGGCGGACCTGATGGGCGTTGGAAAGGCAGAGGCTAGCCGCCGAGTGTCGAAAGCTCAGTCGCTGGGAATTGTTTCCAGAGTTCGAACAGGACGGCATGTTGCCATCTCCATGAACCACGCGCACTAACGGTCTTAGGGGGGAGTCAAATCCCCCCTTTATTCGTTGGGCAGAACTCCCCGCGATAATTCGCTGACACTGCCATGTACGCCTTCACAGCATCATCTTTCTTTTCAAAACTCCCAATGTGGATGCGCTTCATGTTTAAGCCAATCCTTGCAACCCACTTCCTAGTCGGCTTGTGGAACGTAACTCCGGAAACTCCGGTCGTATTGTTGCTATTAGATTTCCGGTTGGCAGCATTTTGCGCCTTGGTCGCGAGCCTGAGATTCTCTATGCGGTTGTCAGATTTGTTGCTGTTTGCATGGTCCACAATCCCTGATGGCCATTCCCCGTGGTGAAGCATCCAGACAACCTGATGTGCTTTAAGCTCACAGCCGTGAAGTACTACGCGGCGGTAGCCAGCGCTATTGGTACGACCGCACTCAGAGCCTATTCCACCAGAGTTCTGCTTGTTGATTTTCCAGAACAGCTTGCCTGTCACAGGGCAATACGAGACCATCCTGTTCACTTCCTCAATGGTGATCTGTGATCTTTTCCATCCCATCACGCCGCTTCCAAATTATCCGCCGCCACTTCGATCACCCGAACCGACCCAAACAACTTCGCTTCGAGCCCGGCTTTCTTGCCTCTAATCCATTTCACAGTGCCAGCCTTGCCGGCGAGCGAGCCTGATTTAATGGCGTACTTCGCGCCGCGCTTCAGTTTCATCTTGTGCCTTTGGGCTTCCATCTCAAACACCATTTTTGCCACGTCGATCTTAAAGCTGAGCAGCGTGCCAAGCGAGACCGTTGCGGGCTTGTCCCCTGATTTCAGATAGCCGCGCACATCGTCGGTTTCGAGCACGTCGTGAAGCCACGTATCGAAGCCATGGGAAGGGACCTGGACCAGGATGTAGCTCATCAGAGGCACGACGCGGCGCTTGTGGCAGGGCTTGCCGCCTTTGTTGACGATGCGCTTGTGGACGATCGCTGGCAGATATGCGGTGAAGCCCTTGCAGCGGAGCCGGTGGCGAACCTTTCTCAAGTGGCAGTGCTTCGCGGTGATGGCGATGAAGCTCAAGGCGTTCTCCTGATCGGCTTCTGCTTCTTCGAAGTCTTTGCCCTTATGGCGTGAGACGCATCGCGAAACTGATGGACCTTGATCAGCTTCCCGTCCTTGACCTTGAAAGACTTGCCGACGTGGATTTTGTGGCCGGTCATCCCTTCACCTTCAGGCAAACAATCGGAACCCAATCCTTCAGCATGTCGCCCTCGTTGTTGTGCCAGCAGACATAGGCATCATTTGCCGTCCTGGCCTTCACAACCATGTCAGGACCGCCCGTCTTGAGATTGACGATTGAGCCCTCGGCTATGCTGTCTCGCTTGCCTGAAATTGAAGTGACTTTGGTATCGCTCATCTGAAATCCCTGCACGCTTGTTTGCCTATGACGATTTCTGAGTACCGATCGCTTAGCGCCTTCTGACACCGCCCAAAGGCTGAACAGAACTTGCACTCGACACAGAGCCGGTCAGAACGGAATTTCGTCGGGGACTCCGAAGGCTTCTTGCTTGGGCTGCTGCTTTCCATTGGTGGCCTCTTTCGGTTTGAAGGCGAACGACATGAACTTGCCTTTCGCGCCGTCCTTGATCCACGCCTTCATCCAAAACTCTTTGCCGTGGATGGTGCAGCGGCCTTCGTAGTCAGGATGGTTGTCCTGTTTCTTATCGGCGTTCTTGAAGAGCACGCCGCTCATGTCTCGCTGTTCGCTCATGGGTCGATTTCCGCTGAAATTTGCATGGTGATCTCGTCATCAGGACCAACGCACGTTCCTGACCAAAGGTCGTTGCCATAGAGAACGTGCGTAAGTTTCAAGGTATCCTCGCAGCTTTCTTCTGAGACGTGGCGCTCTTGGTAGTAGCCGGAGGAAAGGAGGTAGATGATGAGCAAAAATTTCATGGTCTGATCTCCATCCTGTCCCGGTTTTTCTTCCTCAAAAACGCTCTGGCATCCTTTTCAAACTGCGATGAGCCGTCTGTCAGTCTTCGGTACTCAGCGAGGAGGTTTGCAACGACGAACAGATGCAGCTCGATTTTTGCTTTGCCCTGGTCTTTGGCAAGGCGAACAGCGGCTTCAAGATCGGACAGGTTGACGGTTGTCATTCTGCTGCCTCACGTTTGATTGCGCTCTCAATCGTCTTCACGCGGGGATCATCGGGCTTTATCTGAGCCACGCCGAACCTGACCCACATGCGGCGCTCGTCGTCTGTTGCAAGACGAAGCGC
The DNA here is from genome assembly GCA_016710435.1 of Hyphomicrobiales bacterium. Taxonomy (NCBI): domain Bacteria; kingdom Pseudomonadati; phylum Pseudomonadota; class Alphaproteobacteria; order Hyphomicrobiales; species Hyphomicrobiales bacterium. The sequence goes on from JADJVV010000010.1 coordinate 27,405, forward strand.
GATGGCAAATCCTTGCGTGCCTTTGCGGTAAAAGGGATGAAATTCCTTCGGCGCTGACTTCGGAAACCGTTTGCGGGGGGACACCTTTGGCCACCATCCTTTCCGCCATATCGAAGACCACTCGTCTGGAGAGCGCTGTTCGCCGGCATAGTGCTGCTCAAATTTTTCAATCTCTTCGGCAACGAATGCTGACCAATTTGGCTTCTGACGCTCACCGTCGAAAACCTCTTCACGGTCCAGCCAACCGCCATCATCGACGATTTCGCCACAAAGCTCATCCAGATCGCCGCGCTGGCACCAGGAGGGCATTTGTGCCATGGCCCATTCGCGGTCCACGTTGGTGATGATCGGTGGCCTCATGCCGCCACCATGAGCTGGATCAGTGCCGCATAGGCGTCGTCCCCCTTGTCCCATAGGGCCGATCTGATCAGGTCCTCACTTGCCCCTGGCAGCTTCCTTGCGATCTGCTGAATGCACAGCGAGGTGAAGTAAGCCGGGCGATTTCGCGGCTTGTGCCTGTTGCAAGCGTCGGCCAATTCTTCGACGTTGAGACCTAGCCCTTCGGCTCTGCGAACGATCTTTTCTTTCTTCCGGTCATCCTTCATCCCAAAAAAATTATTAAAACCATTTTGGTCTTCCACTTCGCGCGCGGCAGAAGTGGAAGATGGAAGACCTATAGATTCTATTCTATTCTGTTCTGTTCTGATCTGCGGCGTCACTGTGACGTCACATGTGACGTCACCATTGTTTTTGCTTTTGTTTTTGCGGTGCTTTCTCATGCGCTCTGCGCTGCTGTCGGAGGCGTATTGGCGGGCTTGCCAACCATGCGGAACGCGCGAACCGTTCGGCTCGATATCGATCAAGCCGGTAAGGATCAGGTCTTGAATTTGCTGGGCAGCGTCCTGAACTGAGACGCGCAACCGGAACGCCAAGTCATCGTCGCTTGGCAACTTTCCGTCAGACTTCGATGCGAGGCAAAGCAGGTTCACCCACGTCTTGAAAAGCTGCGGAGAGAGGCGTTGAACTTTGGGGTCATCAAGCGCTTCGTCATAGAACCTGAACCAGCGAGTCATGCCGTCCTCGTCATAATTTTGCCGGACCTGTCTGCTATGCAGGTCATCGTGGCGTCCTGATTTGTGAGTTGCGTACTCGACACCCGTTTCGCGTTCTGGTCAGTAGCGTCTGCAAGAGCCGATCAAGCTCAAACCGTGTTGGAAACGCTCTCACTGTGCCCCGGTGGGAGCGTTTTCGTTTTCAAAGGCGTGGCACCGCTCTCGCGCCTTTGAAAAAGCCGGGGCATCCCCATGCCCCGGAAGTTGAAGGAAACGCCCAAAGGGCAGGTTCACGCAGTACGGCGCGGCGACCGGGGCAGGGTGTGGCCGTAAGAGTCCGTGCTTCCCCTCAGGACAAAGGTTGCAAGGAACCCCGGTCGCCAGGCGGTCATGCGCTGGCGGCGAAAACACGCTGTGACGCTACCAGGAACGCTAGGCGGCGGCCTCTTGCTGCAGCCTCAATTCATCACGCGCCTTTTTTTTGGCGGCGTCTGATTCGAGCTTGTCGATAGCTCTCACGAGAGCCCTCAGAGTGCTCGAACGCGGGTTCCAATCGAGGCTTTCCATACCGATCAGAGTCGTGATTGGAAGCCCCGCCGTCAAGGCAAGCTTGGTCTTCGTGACGCTCTGCCCGTCGACGAATCGCTGCACCCGCCTGATCTGAAATGTAATTTCGTCCATACCGTCAACCATAAACGCTTTGACGTACAGCGTCAAGCTACGACGATGCGTTGCATCGGCGCCTGTGGCATTTGCACACTGCTTATTCACAACCTACGCCAAGACGTAAAAAAGGTATTGACAGATACGGCAAAGCGTAGCTATGGTCTGTGCATCAGACGACACGGGGCCACGCAACAAACCTCCACCGATCATCTGATAGCGGCGGGTCTAAAACACCTACTCCCGTGGGGCGTCACTCCCCGCCGCTTTCCTTTCAATTCAGCGGTGAGGAACCATGACCGAACGTCCAGTGCTTGTCACAACCGAATATCGCGGCGTGTTTTTGGCTACGCCGCCGACACAAAGGGCGACACGATCATTCTGAAGCGTGCTCGAAACTGCATCTATTGGCCGTCAACAAACGGCGGATTTGGCGGTCTAGCCGCAGAGGGTCCCGCGAAAGGCGCCCGCATTGGTGCCCGCGTCGAGGAAATCGAGCTTCGCAAAATTACGTCGGTCGCCGAAGTCAGCCCAGCCGCCGTCGAGCTTTGGGAGGCCGCGAATGTCTATCGTGGATAATGGCTATGGCGCTGGCTATGGCTATGGCGCTGGCGATGGCGCTGGCTATGGCGCTGGCTATGGCTATGGCGCTGGCGATGGCGCTGGCGCTGGCGCTGGCGCTGGCGCTGGCTATGGCTATGGCTATGGCGATGGCGATGGCGATGGCGATGGCGATGGCGATGGCGCTGGCGCTGGCTATGGCTATGGCTATGGCGATGGCGATGGCGATGGCGATGGCGATGGCGATGGCGATGGCGCTGGCGCTGGCGCTGGCGATGGCTATGGCTATGGCGCTGGCTATGGCTATGGCTATGGCTATGGCTATGGCTATGGCGCTGGCTATGGCTATGGCTATGGCTATGGCGATGGCGCTGGCGCTGGCGCTGGCTATGGCGCTGGCGATGGCGATGGCGCTGGCTATGGCTATGGCGATGGCTAAGCCTTTAATTCAGTCATGGCAGCGGGGGCTGTCGTGTGAGGGGCCGGGGCTAGAGCAATCAGAGGGCAGCTCGCCCCGGCCCGATCAGATGAGGATGCCATGAAAGACATCATCGATATTTCAGGCTGGCTGCAAAATGTAGCCGAGAAGGCCGAAGAAATCCGCGAGGCCATTTGGAGCGGGACACTCCCCGATACGGCCTCACGCGATGCCGACCATACGCTGCAAGCCATTCTGAAAGAGGCCTATGCGTCCATGGAAATCTATGAACGGGAATGTTGGGAGAATGTCCGGCAAGAGCGCGACCAAGGCCCATCGCAGGAGCAGCGGCCTTGAGCGGCAGCCTCATCAACGCCTTCAAGGCCATGGAGCGCGCCATAGCGGCGGATGAAGTCTCGCCGGAGGACATCGTGGAAAAAGAAGAAACTGACCCCGTATTCAAACGGATGCGAACTCTGGCCATGGACGTTTTAGGGTTCCGCCGGCTCGTGAGAGACCAGATCGAAAGGGACGACTGATGGCTGGGTTTGTTGAAAACGTCAAAGCGAATATCGACCTTCGCCGCGCGATGCGCAATGCCGAGAGGACGCAGCCGGCTGACAACGTGGAGACGTTTCCAGTGGTCGAAAAAATCGAACGTCTGAAGGCTCGGTTCATCTCCGCGAACAACCGCGTCGTGGACACCGAAGGCGCGTTGGGTTTGGCGAAGCAGGCCTATGACGATGCTGTCGAGGATAGAGACATTGCGCGCCGCGAGTTGATTGCTGATCTGAAAAACTCAGGCGTCTTCGAGGGCGTTCGCGACTTCGAGAAGGCTATCAGGGATGCCTAACACCATAGACGCCTTTGGCGTTCAAATCTCCGGTGATCTGGCATCCGTTCTGATCACTGTTCCGATAGTTGCGGTTTACGTTTTGGCGTTGCGTTGGGTTTTCAAAAATGAGTTGGGGCGACATGGCGGCGACAGCGTTCGTGATTCTGATCACAATTGCAATTGCAGTGCTCATGTCAAGAGCAGGAGTGAGGTGAAGTAATGGCTATGACGGCAAGTGTCAGCGGGTCTCATCAGACGGCGCAGAACATTGAGCTTCTGTTTCGCAATCTGAAACGGGTGAGCCCGAAGGAAGCCGAAGTCCTAGCGGTGAAGATTGCCGCGATCGTCAGAGAGCCGGTCAGGAAATGAGACGGCCAACGCCACTGGCAGAGCAACTAGCATGGTGGCGCAACGCAATTGAAACTGGCGATCACCATAGGTCAGACGAGCCCCAATGCGGCTTTTACAAGGTGCGAAAAGAGCGGAGAAGCAAAGAATGGCTACCGGCGCGGATATGGCTCAGCCAGACACTAGACTGGGAGACTGGGGAACTGACAGAGCCGGAGGCGTTCGTGCTCGAAATGACGGGACGAACGTGGCGCGACCAGATGGAAGTGGCGGAGCTATCTCTGTGGCTGCGACCAGTCCCGATGGACGAATGGAAATGGCTGATGGCGCGGCAGGCACTCAGAAATGGAAGCCTGATGATAGCGTCTATATCCGCATCGCCAGAGCCCAAGACGACGTGAAGACGATCACGCAGGACATGACGATTAAGGGCATTTCGAAGAAGAGCGGCAAGGAATTCTCGTTCAAGGGTGTTTCGTCTGCTCAAATTGTGACGTTCGGCAAGCGGGCGCTGATTGACAATGGATTGGTGTTTCTGCCTCGTCAGACCAAGGATGGTGTTGTGGTCAGCGGAAATATGACGAGTGTCTACGTCAATGCAGCATTTGCTTGCGTCGATAATGATAGCGTCTTCGAAACTGGCGGTTGGGGTTCTGGTACCGACGACAACGACAAGGCCCATTCGAAAGCCTACACCAACGCCGTCAAGAATATCCTGACCAAGACGCTGATGATGTCCACACTTGAGGATGACAGTGATGAGGCAACACCGCATGAGCCTGACCACAAGCCAAAAGCGGTTCGCAATGCCGAAGCCATGACGGATGTTGCGATCAAGACCTGGGCTGATGCTTTTAAGTCGGCCATTGATGGCTGCAAGAGCGCAAAGCAGTTGCAGAAGGTCCGCGCTGAGAATGCCCACATGATGACGAACGCTGGCGTTCCTCAAATCACAAAGGACTACTTCATCGACAAAATTTCAGCATTAGAGGAAACGCTCGAATGATCCCCCGTCTCATGATCTTCATAGGCGTTCTCGGCTTGGCGTGGCCGATCTCGACGGCATCGGCAATACTTCTTCATTCGCAAACGGATTTGGAAAGATGAAGTGCCCGCACTGTCAATGCGATCTTGACCCGGTGAAAGGCAAGCCCCGGAGCCTGGCGCAGTTGCGCCGGTTCTTCGGAGTGCTTCGAGCAATGAAGCACCATTGGCCGGAGACGGCGGAATTCCAGCCGGAGAGCGAAGAGCACCTTCGCAAGTGGGCTTTGGTCAAAGCCGGCCACCGCGAGACGACGGACGTACCGGTTGAGTTTGCCGAAGACCAGCCGGCGCTGACCAAGCTGGCGGCATTGATGGTGGAAGCAGCGGTGAAGGCAGCCGGAGCGTTTGCTTTCATACGTCCTCACCCGGAAGGCGGCTTGGTTCGGGTGTTCAAAGCGAAGTCCATCGCCTTCGACAAGTTAGGGCCGGCGGAATTCAATAAGCTCAACGACGAAGTTGAAGAGGTTTACAAAGCAGAAACTGGGCTGGACCCTGATGAAGTATTGAAACAGACAGAGAGGGCAGCATGAGAAAGGAAATACGTGAAACCGAACGCATCGCTTCGGAGCTTGGTATCTCAGATGCCAAGGTCATTGCTGGCGATCCTCACGCGCGCTTAATAGGCCACGTCGGCGGCATCGCGATCAATATCGTCGTCAGCCTCTCGAAGGTCTTTTCCTGTGCCAGGAACACGCTTTCGCTGCGAACCAACATCAGAAAAGCCATTCGTGAGGCTCGGAAACTATGACCCGTTCACCCTGGCATCACGATAGCCGCATCCGCCTATCAGAACAGCAGGCGGCGAAGCTGTTTCTTGAGCGTCACGGGTGCTGCCGGGAGTGCGGACGAAAGCTTGGCCCTAGTGATGACTGGATAGTCGAGCACATCATCGCACTTGAGTGCGGCGGCACCAACGATTGGGACAATCTCGGCATCACCTGCATGTGGTGCAAGCCTTCAAAGGATGCCTCCGATCACGCACAGGCCGGCAAGCAACGCCGATCAGCGACAAAGCATCTGCTGTCAAGATCTATGAAACGGAAACGGGGATGGAATACCAAGTGGAAGCTGAAATTCGACGGAACACGAGTGCCGAGGGACGAATCATGAGGATGTGGACCAATCTCGACTTGAGCACCAAAGCCATCATCCTTGGAACGCCTGTTGCCGTTTTAATATCGGCGTGGATGACGTTTTCCATTCTTCCAATGATTGATGGATGGATGCAGGGGCATGAGGTTCAGACATTGTGTCCAAGCTTTTGTGATCGATGCAGGATGGGGTAAGTTACGGTTGCAGTTTGCACATCGGGCACTCCCTGGTGGTGTTTGGAAGCGGCGGCGCCAGAAGCGCCTTGGCGCGAATAACGTCGAAGGTGTATCCGCGCCCATTTCGGTAAATCGTTTTGATGAGGCTATTGCGGTTCTCGGTAACGGCGTTGGTAATGCCGCACTCGAAATAGGCAAATACCTCCGTGCGCCAGCGTTCCATCATCCGCGCCACCTTCCCGAACTCTCTTTCGACGGGTTCCGGGATGGTGCTGCGCCACTCGTCAAACCGCCGTTCTGCGTCGGCCCGGTCGCTGGCGTTCCATATCGCCGTAGCCGGTGAGCCAGATTGCGTTCTTCATGGCTCACTCCGCCGCCAGGAGCGAAAGTTGCTCGGGCTTAGGTGGAAGCGGCTCAACGAAGAGATCGGGCTGCTTGCCCGCCTGCTCGATGCGGCGGCAGGCTATGTCGAAGTAGCCCTCGTTGATCTCAATGCCGGTAAAGCGGCGGCCCATCCGTGCGCACGCAACGCCTGTCGTCCCGGAGCCCATGAATGGGTCCAAGACGCTGCCGGTCGTCATCCCTACGCACCAGCGCATAAGGGCCACCGGCTTCTGGGTCGGGTGGTACTTCTCGGCGATGGCGACGTTCTCTTCGCCCTCCCGAACGATCCCGCGCCAAAGCTGCCGATGGATGCGGATCACGCCATCCAGGTTGGTCCACGCCAGCTCGGCGTCACCGTGGTCGTCAGGAGTGGTCTCGCGCCGCTTGTCCCACACGAGCCAGCGCCGTGCAGCAGGAAGGTCCGCGTAGTTGTTGGCGCCCCAGATGATGACCTGATCGAAGCCGAGCCACGGCGTCGGGTCGAACGCCTCAGTATCCCCGGCGATATTCTGCCATTTGGGCTGGCGATCCTGCGTGCCTGCGCCCCACGCCAAGCCGGACTTGCGGCCCTTCCTCTCGGCCTCTGCCCATTTGAAGTTAATTCCATACGGCGGGTCCATCACGACGGCTTCTACGCCAGTAATGGACGGCATTACCTCCCGGCAATCACCCAGGTAAAGCTCGCAATCGCCAATCACTTCCTTGCGCACCGCAGACCTCGTTTTGTGGCTGGTTTAGATTGCCCGGACGCGGTGCAAATCAACGGACACGTTCTTTTGTGCGCACGTCGTGCCTCCATTTATGTCTTGCGCTTTTTGGCTTTGACGTAGTTGCCAATCGCGCCGGTTGAAATCTTTTTAACCCATTTCTTTTTTAGCACTTCCGAGCGGATTTCTCGCACCGTCATGCCCTCTTGCTTCCATCTTTTGCACTGTGCTTGCTGCTCAGTGTTCAACTTGGGAAGCACTCCAAACCGTTGCCCCCTGCGCTTGGCCGCCTCAACACCCGCCCGCGTTCTCAGTATAACCTGATCGCGCTCTAGCTGTGCGAGACTGGCCATCATGTTGATAGCGAAAGCGCCGTATGGATCGTCAGTGTTTAGGTTTTCCGTGAGTGACTTAACTTGCGCGCCGCTTTCTTTGATAATGTCGAGTGTCCGGTGAATTTGCCGAACGTCGCGGCCTAGCCGGTCAAGACGCCAGACAATAAACGTGTCGCCGTTGCGCAGTATCTTCAAAGCCCAATCGAACACGGGGCGGCGCTTGGCAGACGCGCTGATCTTCTCAACGTGTAAATGACGTTCAGCGACTCCAGCCCTGCGCAGCGCCTCGATCTGCATATCCAAATTTTGCTCAACCGTTGAAACCCTGGCGTAGCCTATGAGGCGTCCGCCTTTCGCATTGTCCAGTGTCACGCAAATTTTTCCGCAATCATCGTCAGTGTGATTTGTCCACAATCTACCACCACTAGGCTGGACAAGTCAAACGTGATTTGGTATATAGGCTGTGCAAACGTCAGATACAGCGGGAGCGCACCACGCGATAGGCAGGCAACGGTAAGGCGGCACGGGTCAAGAATGACGGGGCAACCCGTTACGAGGTCAGCGCCGGAACGCAAATCGCCAAGAGCTTATCAAGTTTGTGCGTAGCAATGACTGACGTTGGTTGACGGTAGACGGCTGATCTACAAATCCGTTGCCAGCATTGAACAGAGGAAAGGCCGGTTGCAACAAAAGAATTTAAGGTGTTCGGGACTGGCCATCCAATCCAAGGACCAACGAAGCGAGAATGGCGCGCAACCGTTATCTCGGCACCGTTCGTTTGGCACGTTTACGAAGTCATTTGAAAGGACAGCAGATGGTAAAGCAGAGACATGGCGTAGGTGGCATCGCGACAACCAACGCGCAATTCGCGAATGGCGGAGCCGAGGCCATTACACTCCAAGACGCAGACGGGTACATTTGCATGACTATGACGGATACGCCGCTGCGGCTGACCACGGAACAAGCACGCTATTTGGCGGAGCAGCTAAACAACGCTGCGCAGCGCGTAGACGATGGTGCCCAATAACAACGAAAGGCCCGCAGAATGGAAGCTCGCGAACAATACGTTCAATGGTGCAAGGATCGCGCAATGGATTGCGTCCGTCGCGGCGATCTGTTGGATGGCGTCACGTCGATGATGTCGGACATGGACAAGCGCGACGACACCAAACTTAAAGGGATGCTGAGCGCCCTTGGCATTCATGCTGCGTTGGCAGCAACGAAAGGCGACCGCGATGCGGTTGAACGCTTCATCTTAGGATTCAACTGAAAAGGCCCGCAGGATGAAAAAATCCCTCACACGCCGTCCACAGGTTGGCATTTGGCATTTTGCCAACGGCTCAAAAGTTGAGGGACCTCCAGCGGGCCTCAGCGGCAACGTGTCGAGCCTCAGGGGCGATGTGTCGAACATCTGGGGCGAAGTTTCGAACATCTGGGGCAACGTGTCGAGCCTCAGGGGCGATGTGTCGAACATCTGGGGCGAAGTTTCGAACATCTGGGGTGACGTTTCGGGCCTCAGGGGCAACGTGTCGGGCATCTGGGGCAACGTGTCGGGCCTCAGCGGCGACGTGTTGGGCCTCAGAGGCGACGTGTCGGGCATCAGCGGCAACGTGTCGGGCCTCAGCGGCGACGTGTTGGGCCTCAGAGGCGACGTGTCGGGCATCAGAGGCGACGTGTCGGGCATCAGCGGCGACATTGACGATTGTGATTTAACTCCCGCTCAGCGGGCCGCTGGCGTTAACGTCGAGGAGTTGTGCGCTGAGACGCGCAAGCAAGTCGCAGAATAGTTTAGCAGGGAAGGCCGCTGATGCTGCTCACTTACAAATACCGCCTCAACCCGGAGAAGCGTCAGCACCGGGCGCTGGAGCGCATCCTTGAGCAGCACCCGCCCTCTGCGTGCGTTTTTCCAAAAGGCCGCTATGAAGTAACTGGAAGGCCACCCTTACATCACCACAATGAAAGCAACCAATCCTAGGCAGATAGCAAAGACCCGCGTTCCGTTGCAGAGACTAGCCATCATCTCCCGCCATAGAGCTTTAGAAGAGCCCCCGCTGCCGTTGTCCAGCCGATCTTTTCCGACACCGTTGCCAGCAGAATCGCGATCCCGGACGCCGCCATCATCCAGTCGCGCGGCGTCCATGAAGCGAGCGGCCGTCTCGGCATTTCGCGATCCTCGATTCGATCCACCCGGCGTTCCAATGTCGCAATCCGGCCGGTGTTCTGGCCTGATTCTTTCATGAGTTCGGTGAGCAAGCGCGTATTCTGTAATTGCGTCTGCAAGATTTCTTGTAGCGGCATTCATCGGTGTCCTGTCTCCAAGGCTCTAAAGGGGGAGGAAAGGACGCAGCACTAGAATTGGTTTTCAGTATTGAAATCGAACAGACTGCTCGCGCCGATGGCACCTCCAGCAAGGCCGTACTTTTTCAGGATTTCAATGAGGCTATCGTCGAAAACGACATAGTTGCGAGCTCCTTCGCCAGCAGTACGGCTCGTCTGATCCAGGTATTTAATGCCGGGGATGCCTGCTTCGCGCAAAGCTTTAGTCGTCTCCGCGTCTGCTGCGTTTCTGAGAATATAAGAAGGTGTTGACGCGCCACCTTCGTACTGCAAATCTTGGCTGCGAACTGGATCATCAGCAAAGCGACCAGCAAGAGCGTTGCGCGCTTTTTCACTTTGCTGTCTTAGCGGCTTATCCCAATCTAGGAAATCTTCAGGGTTGGCGTTAATGCGGACTTGATACATGTGGCCGGGAGGGGCTAGTTCTATATTTGGCTCCATTCGCAGAAGTTCATCATATTGCGCGCGGTACTTTGCAGCCATTTTTTCATCTGGAAACATGCCGTGCTCTGCGTCCCTGATCATCATGGCAAGTTCTCGTTTGAGCATTGGCACATCCATTGCCCTACCAGAACGCACGTCTGAACCTTTTAATTGAGACAAAAGACGCTGTTGAACTTCTGTCGGTGGCTGATCACCTGTCCACCGGACAGCATCGTCATAGCTTCCAAGTTGGTCCCTATAGCTCCTCGCCACCCCTTCATTCTCAGCAAAATACAGCCCATGGCCATAAGCCTGAGCCCCTTCACCAGTTCCGATCTTATCGAGTGAGAACTTATCAAAATCATGAGGGCTCCCGTGATAGGCTGTAATGCCTGGACGTGCGTTTTCACCTGCAACTGCCGCTCCCATGAGGGAAGGCTTGCCGGTGTCGGAAAGTACCTCTCCATCGATGATGGGCCCACTTTTACGCATCCACCGAAGCGCGTCTTCCGCTGTGGATGCGACCGGCTCTTGCAGGTATCCGTAGCCGGGATGCGGCAGGTTGTTGGCGGCGTGGTACTGCTCCAGAATCGTCGGCTGCTGAAGGGGCCTCAGTGCAGCTCCTGCCGTTCCTTTGAGGGCATTCGACCCGAACCCTGTCCACAGCAGCGTTTCCATGTCCGACAGGTTTTCCGGGTGCCTCGGATCAGGGATACCCAGCCGCCCGTCTTCGGTATAGGAGTTCTGAGCCAGCCGCTGCAGCAGCGTTGATGGGCTCCGTCACGGCCGCCGGCCATGCAAAGCCAAAGCTTTCAGACCCGTCTGGATTGGCGTAGGTGCCAAACGGTGCCAGCGTTGACCTGAACGCCAGCGGCCGGTCATCGACCGCGTTTGGCTGCATCAAAGCGTTGAAGGTGTGGCCTCTGAAAGTTCCTGCCATGGTCTAACCCTTCGCTGGGCAGATCGCATCATAGGCGCGGTTGTGGCCGACCACTTGCCGTTTCGTCGGCTCGGTGTCGGCCTTGCTGGCACCGATCGGCTTGAACACCTTGCACGACGCGTCAGTCACGAAAGTATTTGTCGCGCAGCCGGTCAGCAGGGAGAGCGTCAACAGACTTGCGGGCAGCATCAGCTTTTTCGGCATTGGCGTTGGCCTTCTGTTCGATTTTGGCGGCAACGCGAGACCGTTCGTCTTTTCGCAGATTATAATCGTGCATCTTCAGCCACGAAACAGCAGCAAGCGCCGCCATGGCGAAAACCCCGGCGCGTGACATAAGAATCCCACGCAGCAGAAGCCACATCCCTTTAGGCCCCCCCGCTCGGAGTTGAACGGCCTTCAGCCGCATCTTCGACCATGTAGCCCTGGACCAGTTGGAGACCGACAAAAAGGACCATGAGCCAGCCCACAATGCCCAGTCTGCCAAGGCTGGAAAATATCGATTGAGCTGCACTGAGGTTCTCCTGTAAGGCTGGAATGTCAGGCATGGAAAGACCCGCCTCGTTTGAAGCAAGACCGATGGCAGGGACACCAACAAGCCATCTCTTGATGAAGCTTATGATGCTCCATTTTCGAGACTGCGTTTTCATCGTCTCAACCCGTGTTTCAGGCTTGGGCGACGGCAGCGGGTTGTCCGGCGCGAACGCTGCCGGTTCTTCCTTGAGTTCGGCGGGTTCCGCCACCGCAACAGTGGCAACCGGCCCAAAGCACAAAGCGTGAGCTGCGGCCCACTGCTCATCGGTCATGGGGTATGGTCTGCCAGCCTCTTGCAACGCCATGGCCTTGGCGATTGCGATGGCAACCTGTGGATTTTTCAAAAGATCGGCCGTCAACATCGTGTCGGCCGTGACGCCGCCGTTTTTTCCAGCACTTTGATGTAGGTTGAGGCATAGTATCCGCCGCACCATTTTTCGATGGCCTTGCGGATCGTGCGGCCGGTGTAATTCGGAGACGAAAGCAATGGAACTGAGCGGCGGCGCCCTTCACTGGATCATCGAAGCAAGCTATCTTATGCACACCGTCCTTTGCTTGTCAGTTTCTCCATCTTTACCGCCCCGAACTTTTTTCGCGCTCGGTCCCGGATACATCGCTTCGGGGTTGTTCGTTCGGATTGATGCTGGAATCATCTCACACCCCGCCGCTTTCGATCTTTGCCGCCGCTTTCAGCATATCGTCGATCTTCGCCTTGCTTTCTGCGTTCTCAGCCTCGATTGCGGCCATCCGCTCGTTCAAGGCGGCTACTTCCTCGTTTGAAAGCGCCGCGCCCTGCTGCGCCGGTCGTTCGCGTGCAGGAGCGGCTTTAATTTCAGCGGCGCGCCGGGCCGCCTCAGTCTCAAGCCTCGCCTTTTCCTCAAAGAACACCGGCAAAACCCACCCGTAATCGGCTTCGAAGTCGGCTTTGGAGATCAGCTTATTGCCCGGCTTGATGTTCGGACGGCTGAACGGCTGCGTGATGATCTCACGATATTCGATGTAGCCCTGCCCCGTCTCAGGGTTGAACTCGACGAAGTTAACATCGTCCCAAGGCGTGGACGGATCGCCATCGAACACAGACCAATCGAGATCGGGAAGCCTGATGCCGGTTCCATCGGCATAAACGGTCTTATCGGGAACATTGATGGTGATGATCTGTGTCATTGTTTCCGGGGCCTCGATGGTTTTCATTTCGTTAGCCTTGGCGAGTTCGCGCGCTCACGTCTGGATCGAAAATCATGCTGCCGAGCCGTTCAACGTCGGCAGCGGCATGGTGCGCCTTGCGGAGGCTTCCAGCGTCAGAAGATAGGAAAGCTCGAAGCAACAGCCCCACTTGTCCATGGGGGCCCCGCTCTGTGGATGTGTCCCTTGAATGTTGGTCAAGCGTCGGTGCACTTGCCGTCCACAACAAGCTGCCGGCAGCTTTTCTCAAAACCGGAAAACCGGCACAGCTTTTCTTTCGGAGGAAACATATCCGTCATGCCTTCTGCCCTATGTTCACGCTGGCGTATTTCACCGCCATGTTGAAAGCGTTCATGATGAGGGAATGAGCGTGACCCGTGCTCGAACCGGCAGAGCCCGTCGTGCCGGTATTCGGCAAGATCGTCACATCAGAACCTGCAAGCTACAGTCACAGACCCGGCCGCACTGGAATCGCTGTGATCATGGACGGCAAGATTTGCGATCGAAAGCCCCGAGCTTCCAACCGTGCCGGTCAATGTCTGTGATGCGAACAGGGTTGAGAAGGCCACGCTGCCGCCTGTCGCCGGCGTGCCGGTCGTGAACCTCAACGCCGCATCGTTGTAGGCCGCCCCGGTTTCGAGCGTCCATCCTGTCGGAGGAGTGCCCTGGAATAGAACCCTTGCGCCGGCCGAAAACACATACCCGGCAGTCCTCCATTCGGACAGCATATCGGTCTGCAAGTCCGCCCATGTTATGCCGCGATTTCCGGCGTTCGCCGCACTCCAATGCGCAAACGTGTCGCCAGAGGCAAGGTTTGTTATGGCTGATAGGGCGTTGGCGTTGCGGGTATAACGCACGTCGGCTGCGTCTTGGGTGAGAAACGACCCGCCGCCGCCTGATGACGCGATCACCGCGCCCTTGCAGTTGTCGTGCTCGGCAATCGTCACGCCGGCAGAAGTCTTGATCGTGACCTTGTAAGACTTGTCATTTGTGTAGACGAGCGTCTTTGTGGTTCCCCCGTATGATGTAACAGGGTATCCTAGCGAATCCGTGTAGACCGTCGTCCCAAGCGATACAGAGAGTTCTGCATCGGCGAAGACTTCCTTCGGTATCGTGCTGCCTGCCACGAAGAATTCAGCGTAGGCTCCAGACGACGCGTAGGACGACAGGTCGGAGATGCGTTGACCTGGAGTGAAAACGGCGGTTGCATTGGCCATGTGCTAGGCGTTCCTAGATGGATTGCGACGTGGGAAACCCGGAACGCTGGGGACAGGTATTCGTCATCACGGCAACGACCCTCGCCATGGCCGTGCTCGGCTTATGGCTCAAATGGGTACGAGAGACGGAACGCTGGATTACTTCGCGGTAGACTGCCTGATCATCGGCTTCCTGATCTGTAAGTATTGTGACTATCGGCCGCCGCCTCTTTGACCATTGTAGAGCGCCTGCCCCGAGCCGGTAATGGCCGGCGTCACGTTGGGGCAGGATGGTTTGATACCTCGTGCAAGAGCGCGGCGGGCGGCGACAGCCCCCTAAGAATCCACCAGCCCAAGCTTGCTCGCGGCAGCGTTGGCAAACGAGGTCCGGCCGCCCGATTGGTCATAAGCAGGTTGGTGATTCTGCCGATGGCTTCGCGCGAAACTATCAACGCCGTAGCTCGATCCTGATGCGTTCGGCGGCTTGTAGGCGATGGCATCAACGGCCCGCGCAAACCGCCGGATTTCGGTGAATTCCTCAGGCGAAAACAACGTGGCCATCACAGACCGCTGCTGCGTCATGGCTTCTTTCATGGTGCTCGACAACTGCAACGGGTTCATGGTTTCCCCGTTCTTGCCGGTCACGAGGCGCGACCAGCAGGCAAGCCGGACATCGTTCCAGGCCAGGTGGCTTCCTCTTTTGGAAAAACCGGTCAACGCCATCTTGATATTCTTCAGCGTCGCTACGCTGTTCTGCGTTATGGTACGGGACCCTTTCCGAGCCGAACAGCTCCTGAATGACAGACTCGCCGCTATCAGCTTTGGCCAGGGTCAAGAATGGCCCCGATGCGCCGCGCGGCTGTGTCTTCGCACCATCTGCGGCCTAGGCTCGAAGATGCCATGCACGTCCTTTGTAAACCCGCGCGCCTTGACGAGTTTCAAAGCCGCTTCCGGATCACCAGCCAAAAGCTTCTTTTCAGCGAGACCGTGATCCAGTCGTTAAACCCTTCATAAATGACCTTGCTGGCTGCTTTGTCGGCGGTGTTAGCCGCGGATTTGCACAGAGTTCGAACAGATTGCGGCGCATCTGGTCGACGTTCTTGGTCGGCGGTTCGCGACCCATCGGCGGCCTTCTCCGGCGCCTCCCCGGCTATGATGCGCTGAACCTCTTGGGCCATTTCGAATGCGGCCGGATTCGCCCGTTCGTTGATCATCCGTCCGCCAAGCTTATTGTTGAGAATGTCCGGCAGCTCTTTGGCAGCCTCCGGCGTTATCTCAAGGCTTGTCGCCCCCTCAGCGTCGTCTTCCAAGCTCTCAGCCGATTTGCGCGCGCCTTGCAACGTAGCCTGAATATCTTCTCCAATGGGTTTTGGATCGGCCCCTATCAGGCTATCGCCCGCCTTTCGATGCGGGGCGACCATGGCCCCAATGCTCGGCTGGCTTGCCGACAGGTTGCCCC
This sequence comes from Hyphomicrobiales bacterium, assembly GCA_016710435.1. Lineage (NCBI taxonomy): Bacteria > Pseudomonadati > Pseudomonadota > Alphaproteobacteria > Hyphomicrobiales > Hyphomicrobiales bacterium. The sequence continues at coordinate 43,088 of JADJVV010000010.1, forward strand.
CATAGCCGCTTTGCGCAACTCATCTTTCTGAAGAATGTCAAAGGCTTCTTTTTCCAGAGCGCGCCTTGTCGCCGTACTTGCCCTGACATGGCCTCCTCGGTATGAAGAAGGTCTTTGCGCTTTGTCGCCTGCCCCGGTGACACCCGGATACCGAACTTGTTGGCGTCGGCTCTGACCGCAGCCTCCTGCGGATTGCCTGTTTCTGCGAACGTCTTTGCAAACGACTTGGCGAAATCCGGCGTCACGTCATTAGGATCGACACCCGCCCACTTGGCCCGCTTCGGGGCCCCTAGCCGTCAGATTGCCCGTCGCCTTGTCAGCCAGCCCCGGCACGGTCACGAACTTGCGCCATAGCGCTCCTGCTGCCATCCCAGCAGCAGGTCCAGCCGCACCGAATCCGGCCATGACGCCGGCCTAGAGGATCAACGCGCCCTGTTCCGAACCCTGGACGCCCGCCGCAATGTCACGCCCAGGCTAGTCGCCCCACCTGGCCGCGGACTGCCTCCAAGCCTGAAGGCCAACACCGGCCCCTTTCAGCGCCGCTCCTAGCTCCGCCCGTCGCGATGTAGGGCAGTGAGCCGTAGATCGCCCTCGACACGTCCCGCGTGTCGAGGCCGGCCCAATTCACATAGCCGCGCTGTTCCTGACCATCCGGCCCGCGCGTGACGACGACCTCGTATCCGTTGGCATCCTTCTCGCGGCGCACGAACCGATCACAAGGTTCTTCTGAATAGCGTCACCCGTACCGGCGTCGTCGGCACCGAGAATAACGGCGTTGGCCGTAGGGTTTCGAGTTCAGCGGGTACTGCTCAAAGACCGTGCGTGTTCCCGCCTCGGCGCCAGGTCCTGACAGACGCGGACGGAGATTGACCAGCCATTTAGCCCTCTGGCCTCCTGCGGCGGCGCGCTCTGGGGCGAGGCGACGCCGTTCAGCTCGGAGAACCAGTCCGAAGTCTGCGTGGCGGCGCAGCTGGGAGCCAGTGCAGCCGGTGCAGGCAGCTCGGCCGCAACCTGGCCGGTGGCGGGCTGCTGGGCCTGAGCTCGCGGCGCAACGACCAGGCCGGCGGGCCGTCGAGCTCTTGCCGCTTCGGGTCGGTCAATCAAGATGGCGCGGTGTGGTGATCTGCGGAGACAATCCATCAGATTCCGAACTCCCGCCGCTGAATGACGCGAAAGCTGCTGTTTGAAGACTGCGGAACGAGCGAGCGGATTGCGGCTCTTGTTTCACAAGGCCGCCTGATCAAGCCGCTGGTTGATGATGCCTACGCTTGTCCGACAGCGGCACCATGGCGCCGATCCGATCCGGACTTTGCCAGCGTCTGAATGAATTTGCGGTCATCGCGGCGGTGCGCTTCCAGGTAATTGCGGCGCGCGCCAAGGCCAGCTTGGACTGCCCAACGGCGTTCTCGTCTTGGCCTCGAACTGTGCCGGGCTATCCTTCTCGGGATCGGGCATCCCC
>JADJVV010000011.1 GCA_016710435.1 Hyphomicrobiales bacterium
AACGAGCTGGAGCAGGTTCGCGCGGAATTGAGCGCACGCAGGGTGGACGGGGAAATTATCGACGAACTGGCGCGGCGGTTTCCTGCATCAGCGCTGGCGGACAAATTGGAGTCGATCATGTCGGCCACGACGCCGCCTATTTTGACGCGAGATGGAGATGTTGTGAGTCGTCCTGACTACCCGACGCGACTACGGGCAATTGATTTGACGCTTGCTTACCTCGTTGGACGGCCGATTGAGCGGACTATGTCCATACGCGCGGAGAAGCCGCAAACACCAGACGCGCTGCTTGAGGAGGCCACGAAGTCGCCTGCGATGCTGGACATGCTGTTGGAGGCGCTGTCGGCGGCGAAGGCCAAGAGTCAGGCGACGGCGAGCGGTGAACGTTGATTTCACGACAGATGCGCTACGAGCCGTTGCCTGCATCCCGCTGGTTCTGGCTCTGGTCGAAGATTTCCGAAAAAGAGCTTGACGATAAGCGTTTATTGTGAGAATATCGGGAGTCGAAGGAAAACTTAACTCAATAAAACACTATGAAACGCAAGACTCTGACCGCTCCAGCCAATGCCACCCGCGAAGAAAAAGCCGCCTGGGAAATCTACCCCGACCATCAACTCGGCGCGATGGTGCAGCCTCAAGCTCATCACCGTGAACGCATCATCCGGCTGGCATCGGGTGGATATGGCGCGGTCGAAATCCTGAGCCGTCGCCAGAAGAATGAAATCAAGCAGTTCAACGACATTCTCGCGAACATCCCATGAAATGCCCACACTGCGGAATGAAAATCAATGCCGCGTCCATCATGGGCGCGGCTGGAAAGGGAAAGCCAAAAGCCTTCTCGAAGGCGGAACGCAAGCGCAGGAGCGACCGCATGAAGGCTCTGAACGCCAAGCGACGTTCTGGGCCGGAGAACGAATAAGCTCTGGCACGGGAGGGGCGGCGATACGCTCCACCGAAGCCAGCAAACCTACAACCCAAGACTGACATGAATACACCAACAAGCACCCCTCCCGTTGACCAGCAGCGCCCTTGTTCGCCTTCGTCGTTTATCGCGGAGGTGCTGCGAAAGGACGAGGCAGCAGTGGACGAACTCAAGACCCTGGTGCCTGAATACACGCCGCCAGATGAATACGCGGCCCTCCACACTCGCGGAAAAGAGGCGCTGGAAACTCTGGACGAAATGACCAGCCTGCTCAGGTCTGCAATCTGCATCTGCGAAAGGGAAGGCGCGGCGACCAACTGGGGCGGCTTTGCTGCGAGCATACGCAAGTTGGGGCTCACTGGAGTCACGGCGCGGACTTATCGTCAGGCGAACGTTCCTACTCTGGCACGGGCCGAGGAGGACTCCGCAATCACAAACCCACAACCTACGGCCCGTTGCCAGCAGTAGGTTTGTTCTCCCTGGCGGAGAGACTTCGACACCATCAAAGACATCTACCACCTATGTTCCATCAACGCGATAAAACCAAAGAGCAATGCAAGTTCATCTTCGGCATGGAGATGATTGCCTGCCCTTCGTGCGGCTCCTATAATCTTGGGTTCCAAACGCCCATCAAAACGAAGGGAGGCGAAACACTGAAGCAACTGGTGGCAATGTCCATCCGTGGCGGCAATGAACTAAAGGGGCCAGTCTATATTAAATGTTGGAAGTGCCATCATGCAGGCCCATCACTAGACTGCTCTGGACGCACTAGAGATGATGTTGGGCGTGATGCTCACGTAGCCGCCACGGTGAAAGCTCTCTGGAACTCGCAGACATCGCAGCCTGGCACAGAGCGGAGGGAGAACGAATCAAGCGCAGACACGGCGGGAGTAGCGCCCCGCCACGCGACAGACGGCATCCCGCCGTTGTCTGCCGCGCTTTGTTATCCCTTGGCGGAATCTACACAAAACACACTACCATGAGCGACCTATACTGGAAACAGAACTACAACACCAAACTGAGCGACGAGAACGAAGCTCGTTTCAAGAACTGGACTGCCGCACAATCAAAGGCCCGTGGCCGCGATATGTCCAACGACGACATCGACTATGACCTGCGCGGCTACTGGCTGAATGGAGGCTACAAATCCGAAGCGGCTGGGCACATGCCCGACACATACAAGAAGCCGAATCATCCGACGTTCAGCAATGAATCCGTCTATCACGGACAACCTGACCCGTGGGGCGGAAAATTCGATGGGGGGAAATGGGAGGGAGACGACAAGACCGGATGGGCGTTCAAGCCGACGCATCACATGCTGAGCAGCACGCACAATCTGGAGAACATGAAACGCTACATGGCCGAGAATGAGAAGGGCGTGAAGCTGGTGCTCCCCATCCCGTATCGCCCGCTATGAATTGGGATAACGTCTCAGATCAGCGCACGGGCCGCGCTGACCTCCGTTAATACTACACGCAGCCTACGGCCCGTTCGCTGCATCTGATTTGTTCGCCATGCTATCACCCATACTACACCCCGCGTCAGGAACGTGGATGCTCGGCAAGATCGAGAGTCACACCGCTAAACCAATGTCCAAGGAGGAAATCGAAGCGCACATTGCTGATTATGACCGGCTGCGACAACTCTGCTCGGAGCAATCGTCGGCGCTCAAATGGGCGAAGGAACTGCTCGAAATGAAGGGTCTGGCGAACGATGAGATGAGGGACCGCTCCGGTAGCGGCACTTTGCAAGAACACTAACCTACCAAATCACAATGAGCACTGCTACAAATCCGCCCCAGAGCGGTTCCTCTCCATCGCCCTTGTTCGCCCCGTGTTGGGGATGCAAACACACGTTGCAGTGTGAGACTGTTGCTGAGTGCATCAGTCCAGGTGTCTCGCAAGCTGATTGGGAGATGGTCGAAAATATTGCCATCCGACTTCGCGAGATGCTGTGGGATGATGCAACCGACATGATGCAAGGAGCAATGGTAGGGCATCCGGTGGAGTGTCTAGCCTTCGCTGAATGGTGGATACAGCGCGCAAAAGGACTGCCCACCACCGTGCCGGGTGATTACCCTGTGTTCAGGGCGAACGTCTCGGATCAGGCGACGGCGAGCGCAGGACGTGGCTTACACGACAGACAGCCTACGAGCCGTTGCCTGCATCCGTTTTGTTCGGGCTTGAGTGACGGTGGATCTCATCTTGTAAAGGTATTGAGGGGAAAGATCATTTGTCTTGAGACAAGAACAGGGTCGCCTCTGCTAGAAGATGAGCGTCAACTGATAGCTGCACAGAGTATTCACCAAACTGAGCAAACGACTGATTGGTCAGAGTGCAGCGAATCTTATGAGAGCCGTGAAGACTACTTTCCGGCTCCGAAAACGAAACCTCTCGATTGAGCATCTCATGAACCACGCCTCCATCCTCGTTCACTATGACTACTCTAATCCGGTGGTCTCCCGCCTCGCTTGCGGCATATCTGATAATCCCGGCGACAGTAAAAGAGTCATGACGACACGGCACGGAGTCTGCAATGATCGTATCGAATGTGCCAAGAATGTTCAGTTTTCCAGCGTGAATCGTGGCTGCGTCACAAATGACGAAAAGGTCGGTCTTCATGGTGATCTTGGTGGTTGCCCGAACGTCTAAACTCACACACGACTATGGCGAGAAAAGACATTGCAAACACACAAGGCACCAACGCCATAGGCGTTGTGTGCAGTGCCATTGTTCGCCTTTGGTGGCGTTGCGTGCGGATGAAATATCGGCTCGCAACCTTCCTCGATTACGGGAATAGGCTCAATCGCTCCGTGGACGTGGAAAGCGAACTCATGAGAGTGGCAACGGGGAAGCGGACTGCGCTGACTCCAGACGAGTGCAGGAGGCTAGCTCAAAAGCTCGGTGTGCCTGAGTGCTACCGAGATAAGGCGAACGCCATGGATGAGGGACGGCGAACACAAGAGATTGTAATCACACCAGACCAACTATGAGCCGTTCCTCTCCATCCGATTGTTCGGCCTTTGAACTCGCCCCCGGTGACGTGGAAGGCGCGCTGAAAAAGGTGCTCGAATATATCCGAATCAGACAACGCGAGATCCGCGACCAACAGGACCGCTGCCATAAAATCGGGGCGGAAGAATCAAAGAAGGCACTCATGGACCGACATGATGAAATCGACTGCGTGGCCGAAGTGGTGAACCAACTTCGATGGATCGCCAACGGTAGGCCGAACGATCAGTTCTCCCGAGAGGAGGGCTCATAAATCTATGTCTAAATCTAATACACCAAAGCCCGCCGTTAGATTTGCGCTGGCAGAGCTTTCGGAGTGGGCGCAGCTTGAGTTCAAGGCCGCTGACTCCACTGCCCAACGGGATGCATGGTTAGATGTCCGCGATTGGGCGAGGAATGGCGCAAGAACGAGTAAACCATCAAAGCCTAAACAGCCGATGCCGCCGGATACTGATATACTGGAAGCTCTCGAAAACCACATCCCTGGAATCATCGCCGCCGGGGCACGTTGGGCGCGTAAGGCGAACGACAAGCTCACACACGGCGCGACACCATGACTATCGAATCTCAAGAGACGTGCGGGAGCGCCGTTGTGTGCAGCGATTTGTTAGGCCAAAAGCGTCGCGTTGACCAATCGTGGTTCAATGCAAAATCGGTTGAATACGGAACGCCCGATAGCATCTGGAAACCGCTCGACAAAGAGTTCGGATTCACGCTCGACGTGGCAAGCACGCACGAAAACGCGCTCTGTGCGAATCACTACACGCCAGCCGAGGACGGTCTGGTGCAACCGTGGTCGGGCGTGTGCTGGATGAACCCGCCGTATGGCCGCGTGATGCAAAAATGGGTGCGGAAGGCTCATGCTGAATGGAAACGGGGCTGCTGTGTGGTGGCTCTGATACCCGCACGAACAAACACTGGCTGGTGGCACGACTGCATCCAAGACATCGCAACCGTGCGCTTCATCCGTGGCGAAGTCGCCTTCAAAGGATTCGAGCGCGGGCTGTGGATGCCGATGTGCGTGGTCATTTGGCAGAACACCCAAAGCCAGGCACCCGCTGACGCTACACCTAACACTATTGAATGATGGAACAGACCCTATCGAAGCCGGAAAACGTCGAACAACTAGAGGCTGAAGCGGGTTGTCCTGCGCTGCCTTGTTCTGTGTCTTTGGCGCTGGACTCCGTAATCTGTGGCGACAACTGCGAAACGCTCGCAGCCATGCCTGCGGAGAGTGTGGATCTGGTGGTGACATCGCCGCCCTATGACAATCTCCGCACCTACGGCGGTCACACATGGGACTTCGAGGGACTGGCAAGCGAACTAACCCGCGTGCTGAAGCCTGGCGGTGTGATCGTGTGGGTGGTGGCCGATGCGACGGTGAACGGAAGCGAGACACTCACCAGCATGAAGCAGGCGATCCACTTCAAGGATGTGTGCGGTCTGAATGTCCACGACACGATGATCTACTCGACACAGAAACCGCCACTGACGCACAACCGATATGAGCAGGAATGGGAATATGCCTTCGTGATCTCAAAGGGGAGACCAGCAAAGTGGAATCCGCTCCGCGAACAAACGAAAAGGCCAGGGCATCAAGCTGGCCGAGGACCGCTGAATGCCGAGGGGAAAGATAATGGGAGAACCCAAGTCAGAACCACGGGCGAAATGCGACTCAGAGGAAACATCTGGAGATACTACGCGGGGCGCGATGAGGATGAGGGCACTGGAGGGCATCCCGCCGTGTTCCCTCTGGCGCTGGCAAAAGACCATGTGGCAAGCTGGAGCAATCCCGGCGATGTGGTGCTCGACCCGTTCGCTGGAAGCGGGACGACGCTGAAAGCCGCGAAGGAACTAAACCGCCGATTCATCGGCATCGAAATCAACCCCGAATACGTGGAAATCTGCAAGGATCGAATCTCGCAGGATGTGCTGCAACTCTTCTCTCCACAGAACGCTTGAGATCAGCCACTGAGCCTAAGCGAGTTGGACTGCATCTCATTGTTCTCTGACGTTGGTGAAAAATCTTCAAATAGAGTTTGCATGATGTAGCTTTATGCTACATAATAGAAACGCAACCAATCCCACCCATATGACCATCATCCCATTCGCAGAACTCACCACCTCACGCCAAAAGGCAATCCTCGCAATCAGCGCAATGCGCCGCCGCTCAGATGAGGCGATGCAGGCCGCCCAAGCCGACCACGGCACACAATCGCCGCAGTTCGAGGAAGCTGCCGCTCGCTATGAGCAGGCAACTGAAATGCTCACCGAGCAGACTCAGCGCACCCGTATGCCAGAGCATCCCCTCTATGTGTCCGCAGAATCAGCCGCCGCCTACTATGACGCCATCAAGTAACGCCTGCCCAATCTGTGGGGAATCATCATGCCCCGGAAACGAGTGCTCGCCTCCTTACGAGGAGGAAATGGAATGTCCCGCCTGCGTCACCGCGATGGGAATAAACCCACTCGACGGCAAGCTGGGTTGTCCGCATGTGGCTTGCTGTTATGTGGGTGAAACTCCAAAAGCTCCAGCACCACGCTGCACAAAGTGCGGGGCGTGGCTCCATGAAACGGAACAAAAGCACGGCTGTATCATGTGCCAAGCAAAGGAGGCAAAATGAAAGAGTGCATTCTTTGGTGGTGTGGGTTCGCTGTCCTGTCAGTGTGCTTTTTGGCTTGGGTTCGCATTACGTTTGATATTCTGCACGCAATGCGATGACCGCCACCGACTACAAAGCCACCCGCGAGCACCTAGGCACACAAGCCGAAGTCGCCGCCATGCTCGGCGTGAATCGTGTGACCGTGGCGAAGCGGGAGAACGGCACCATGACCATCACAAACGAGGCAGTCCTAGCGATCCAGTCGCTCCGCAGGCCGAGAGGTAAACGCAAGTCAGAGAACGCTGAGGTATCCCACGGGGACGGCAGCGCCACTCCGCAAACACTCAAATCATGATAGCTACTCTACAACTTCGACAGCACGGCGAGTCCCCGTTGGGATCACCGCTTTGTTCGCATTCTTTGGCGGCGTTGTTCGTGCAACCGGATGGATGCTATGCCAATCTTCCATTCGTGGATGCGTGGCCGGAAGATCGGGACGCGAGGAACTACGACGGCAATCTGCCAGTGGTGGCGCACCCGCCCTGCCAGCTATGGGGTAACCTCGCAGCCGTGAACTACAAGCGGTATGGTGGCGAGCACAACCGACCCGGCAACGATGGAGGATGCTTCGCAGCCGCTGTGGTGCATGTGAGACGCTGCGGGGGGCGTGCTGGAACATCCAAGATCATCCAAGGCGTTCGCAGCTCACGACATCACCCCGCCGCAAGGTATGGGATGGCAACGCGCATTCTGCGGTGGATGGGTCTGCGAAGTGTGGCAGTCCGCCTATGGGCATCGCCAACAAAGCGACGTGGTTTCACTACTACGGCCAGAATCCGCCGATGGAACTGGACTGGCGGCGAATCGTGGGAACCCACCAAGTAGCCTACCCGCCCAAGGAAGGAACTGCCAGCAGAAACTCCAAGAAACCCGCTCTGACGCGGAAGCAGGCCAACGCCACGCCCGAGCCATTTCGGGACGCGATGATCGCGCTTTCTCTTCAGCGAACAAAGCATTATCACAATCTCCCGAGAATGAACCGCAGCGGTAAAGGCTATTGGACGCCTCGAACATCCGCGCTAGCCCATGCAGCTAAAGCGCGTAAGCGCATGGAGTCGCCGCCAGACTACGAGCCGCGTAAGCTGGACGATGGCGAGTTCCTGGGCGTGCTCCAGTGGCAAGCCGCAGACGGAAGCGTGAGGCGCTGGACAATCAGACAGGGACCGAGGGCCAACAACATCCGCGTCACAACCAAGGGTAAGGAGGTTGTCTGCGGATGGGACAAGCTCATGGCATCGCTGAGAAAGCGGCTCGCCGTGCCAAAGCGGCAGCTACCAAACGCCTGACCGCTCGTTGTCCTCGCGCAGATCGAACGGGAGCGCCACCGTCGGGGCCGCAGGCGAATACTCGCGCGCCGCCGCTTTGACCATCCAGCCGATGCCGACCGAAATCACTTCGTCGTCATGGCAATTCGCGATCTTCATCGCGCCCTCGCTGCCGTCCTTGTGACGAACGAACGTGCGGCATTGTTTGAGAAACCACGGCCACGCCACACGGAAGCCAGCGCCGGGTTGGTTCAGGTCGCGCATTGCTGACGCCAGGGTTTCCACAAGGCTCTTCTTCATCTCGGCTGTCGTCTCGAAGCCGTAGAGCCCCGAGTCTTCCCACGAGTCCACTTCGTCTTTTGGTCGCTCGCGCTTCCAGATCGGCACTCCGCGCTTCCTCAACTCGCCGATGAGGTATTCGCCGCGATTCGCTTCGGGGCAAACCGGGCACCAGCCATAGTAGCCGGACAGTCGCGCGATGAGTTCGGCCAGTTGGTCCATATCCCAGCGGTTGCCGGGCGATTTCACATCCTTGTTCCCCCATCCGGTCGGGAACAAGCTGGCGACACTCTCGGGATGCACCCAGCGGTTGCGCGCGTCGTAATGTCCCTCACAAATGACATGAACGGCGTTCGTGTCCGGGTCAGCCCCGGCCACGTAGCTGCCCCCCTTCATGTTGTCCGCGCTGATGATGTAGCGCATCCCCACGCGCGGAGGATCGAGCACCACAAGCTCGGCCTGCTCCGCCGTGCTCGGCACCCACACGACCCTCCGGTAATCGCGGCGGTTGACGGGAAGCTGGCGCTGCTCTTCGGCCAAGTGAAGACCGCCGTAACGGAAGTCGTTCGCTCGCAGCTTCGCGTATTCGTCCAGTTGGTCGAGAGGTTCGAGCGCAAAGCGGGATGGTGCCGATGCCTTGAAACCATCGACTTCGGTTGTGGGATATTCTCGGTCGCGTTTCATTGTGTCTCCGCCGCATTCGGGCGCTTTGAGTTTCCTGTGATACCAATAGACCTGCTCGGGATCTAAGCCGTGATCGTCCCACACCTTGAGCGCCTTCTTGTCGCCCATCTTGGCTAGGTAGCCGCGCAGCCATTCCGCATCCTTACCCGCAGGCAGCGGCGTGCGTGAGTCGCCGAAGATATACCACGGCGCGAAAATCTTAATGTAGCCGTTGCCCGCGATGCCCGCCTTCATCTCATCGAGCGTGACAGCGCCCTCCCAGGTTTCGGGAAAGATACCAGTCGGGCCGTTGGCTGTGGACTCCATGATAACGAATGTCTCAGGCTCGTCGGGCACGCAGTTGAGCACCGAGTTGAGCACGTCAGCCGCGTTGATCTCGCCCTCACTGCGCCAGCGTGCAACCTCGGTGGCGAGAACGAAGTGATATGTGCCCGAGCGTCCGGCCTCCTTGTCTCCAGCAGTCTCTCGCTCCCACTCGCTGCCGTTGGAACAGGACGCCTTGAGTGTGTCGCTCTTCCAGGTGTTACCCCAATCGTGTTCGTCCTTCTGCCCGTAGTAGCGCAGCATCTTCCACAGGTTGTTTGTCTGGCTGTTCTGCCCGCCGATCACAAGGCCGTTCATCGTGCGCCCCCGACTCTGTGCGTAGCCGACGGCGGTGTTGATCGTGCTGCAACCCTTCTGGCGCGGCTTGTATTCGATCAGGCGCACCGGCACCTTGTTCGCGAGGCACCACTTGATTGCCTCGCCAACCTGGACCTGCATTTCGTTGGCTTGCGGAGGCTCGTTGGGGTCGTGCCGCTTACCAGGGTTCGCACCGACGCCAATCTTGCTCGTCTTGATGCGCCCGTGAATTTCAAACCACGTCACCGGGTTGTGAATGTAGCACCATTGGCGAAGAGTATTCAGCATTGGCTAACTGTTGGTTGCCAGTATTCCTACTGCCGACTCCTGCGCTCTGGTCATGAGCACATGCGTTGGATTCCGGCCACAATTGTTCGCGCGGAAATTTTGGAATGCGGTTTGAATGGCTTTGTCGATGTCGTCAGCAGTCATGGTGTTGTGGAAAGAAACGTTGGTTTCACGCTCTGGAATAGCTCATAGCGCTGTGGTGGTGCAGTTATGTTGACGAGCCCGAAGCCACTCATCCACGAGTGGCTTCGGATACATGATGGTGCGCGTGCCGAATCGCACGAACGGAAGCGACTTGTGCTCACGAGCGAAGAGCAACGAGCGCCCCGCCCGGTGTCGTCCCTTCCTCGTCGTCAAGTCGAGACGCACGCAGTAGCGGTGCGCCAACTGAACCCAGGTGTAGCAGTCCGCAGGCTTGTAAACGGTCGTCTCGTGTGACATGCGGGCCGATTGTCATGGCTGGCCGTCGCTCGGCAACTCCTTATTATGACGTGATGCTAGTAATTGCTGCTTGTTAGCACAGTGCCCACATTGGCACCGTCGAGCCGTGGCCACAGTCTGCCCGCATGGCCGACCCAGCAACGCAGGCGCTACCCGCCGCGACACCCGCAACCGATCCAGTCAGCGACTACTACGCTCAAGTGCAGGCAGCGATGCAGGCACCCCGCGAAGGATACGTTGACCCACATTTCACCGATAGCCCTCGTGATCCTGATGCCGAAGTTCTCGGCACCGCCCGCGACGACCTCGGCGAACCTGTTGAAACCACAACTCCGACCGAGCAGGCTCCCGCCGCTCCCCAGGAACAGGCACAACAGCAGGAGGAGCAAGTTGTAGAGCAGGTGGTGCCTCCCGCAGATCCAGACGCACCGCTCCCCGCTCAGGACGAACCGCAGCAGCAACCGCAGGAAGGCGACAAGCCTCCGCAGTTCCGTTTGCGGCCAGCCAAAGGCGACAAGCTCGGCGAGCAAGCGTTGTGGTTCATGCGACGGAACCCAGACATGCCGCTTGAGACCGCGATGGCGAAAGCCCGCGCGCAGCTCGGCATTGAAGAGCCCGCCGTATCAACCGCAACGCCAAACCAAGAGACAACCACGACGACCGAGCAGGCCACGCCGCCAACCGTTGTGAGTCTTGAGGAGCTGGAATCAACGCGCGTTGATTTGCTGGCAAAGCTCAGGACAGCCAGGGAATCCCTGGACTACGACGAGCAAGCCACCATTCAAGCGCAGCTCGATGATCTAGTTTACGATGCCATTCCGAAAGCCCGCGAGGCAACAGCCCGCTCCGCCCAGGTTCAGCAGACGCAAACTCTCACCGCGCTACAGCAGTCCGCCCAAACTGCCGCCTCGCTCTATCCAGAAGCGACGCAAGAGGGCTCAGAGTTTTTCAATCGCATGATCGAGATTGAGCATGCGCTCACCGCAACCGGCGACCCTCTCATTAATGACCCGAATAAACCTTTGGTCATCGCTCAGATGGCCGCGCGCGAACTCAACATCGCGCCACAACGGAAGGGCACGGCTCAGCCCCCGACCGCAGCACCGTCACAGCAACCGAGGCCAGCGGCCCGAGTGCAAATGACAGCCCCCCTTGCCTCGCCCGGTGCGCGAGTCACTACCGCACCAGTGCCAGCCATCGAGCAGGCCATCGAGAAGGTATCAAGCGCCGAGGACTACGAAGCGCTCATGAGCCAACTCGTCGGCAAACGTCGATAGCCGTCCGCAGGTGCTAGCAACCCGCAACTTCTAGCACACCATGCCCACTAATCCCGCATATTCGAGCCCGAGCTACATCGCGGCTCCCACAACCGGCGACCGTCTCGCGACGCTCGCACCTAACGCCGTTCGCCAGCTTTGGAAGAAGGGCGTCGATACCTTCGAAGAAACGGCTGACTTCTTTGCCGAAATGGAAGGCGCTTCGCCGCTCTCCATCGTGCAGACCGAAACCGACACCGGCAAAGGCGCTGGCCAGAAGATCACGTTCAGCGTGGATTCCGGCCTCTACGGTGAAGCTCACCTTGGCGATGAACTCTTCACGGATTCCCGCCACTTCGAGGAGCTTCGCCTGTCGTCCAACGACCTGACGGTTGATTGGTTCCGCCATTCGGTGCGTCACACCGAGCGCACCGAGCACAAGATGGGTATGCTCGGCGAACTCGTGGGCCGCGTGCCTGAGAAGCTCGGTAATTGGGCCGGTCGTCTCAAAACCGAAAAGCTGTTCATGATGTTCCGCGAGCAGGTGCCGGGCGAAAACAAGCTCACTCTGTCCACCGGCCTGAATTGGGATGCGATCAGCACCAACGCGCAAATCATGAAGCGTTGGGGCGCATCGCCTGCAATGGTTGGCCGCGACCCGAAAGGCAAGCCTGTGCGCGCTTACACGGTCATCGCTTGCACCGATGCACTCACTTCGCTCGAACTGGACACCGGCTGGCGCGACATACTCAAGAGCACCCGCAACGAAGAGGGTGCCAAATACCTGTTCAGCGGTGGCTACACCCTGTTCGTGGCCACGTCATCAAGGAATATGAGGCCGTCGAGCATGATGGCTACGGCGCGATTGGTTCGCCGCTCAATCCTATGGCTCGCCTTGGTGCTGACCTCGCTATCGTGACGGCCAGCTACAACACCGCTCAATACATCTACGGCGGTGGCAGCGACTACGACGCGAATGACATCCTCGTGAAGCCGACGAAGTGGTTCCCACAGTATGCCTACAAGTTCCAGGCTGGCGTCACGCTGAGTCCTGCGGCTGACAGCTTCTACGTGGCGATCATCAACCCGCCCAACGCGGCAGTCGATCCGAACAAGTATGGCTTCTACAAGTGCAACGCAAACGACGGCGTGAAGCTGACGATTGAGTCCGCTCTTGTCGATGGCACCACGGTTGTCGCTCATGCGGCTGGCGCTGGTCCTTCGCTGGTGACTACCCTTGGCTCGGTTGCCTGGAATGCTGCCAAGCACTCCAACACTCACGCGACTAACTCGCTGGTCGTGCTCGTCGGTTCTGACGCTGTGCCGCTCTTCACCTCGCTCATCCTTGGCGCTGCATCCGCTCGCCGTGGTTACGGTGCGGTGCGCAACGGTCGTGCGGTTCAGGAGCACGAAGGCGGTTTCGTCCGCGACGTGTATTTCAAGACCGTGTTCGGTCAGGCTCCGCGCACCAACCGTTTGGGCCGTGCTCCTGGCGTGCTGACCCTCCAGCACAAGGGCATGTATGCGGGCACTCCGCTGCCGACGCCGTAACAGCAAGCCGCACTAAGCAATCTCAACGCCTACCCTGTATGTCTGAAGTCCTCATTACCCTCCGCCATCTCAACACCTCGCATCCGGTAACGGTCGGCGAGTTCAAATGGCACGAGGCAACCGGGCGTCATCTCATGCAGGGTAGGCCGCTTTCCGTCGAAGAGTTCAATGCGTGGACTCACTCGCCTGAGTGGGATCGCAGTATTGAGCGCAACGGCGAGCGGCTTCGTATTGAGTTGCGCGAGGTCATTGACCCCCGCGTGACTGAGTTGGAGGCGCAGAATGCCGAGTTGCTAGCGCGGATTGAACAACTTTCAGCTCATCCGCCAAGCGTGGAAGGAGTAACCGGGGACGCTCACGCGCCTCTAGCACAATCGCAGGATGGACAAGTGGTAAAGTCATCTGGCTCATATCCAGAAGACGCGGGTTCAACTCCCGCTCCTGCAACCAATTCCCTACTGGAGGCTGCCGCGAATGCGTCGCCGCCTCCCAAAAGTCGCCGTCGTGATCAAACTCGCACCCATAGCCGGAAGCGAGCGAAGTAAGGCTGATGCTGTCGAGCCGCTGGCGCGCCAAGTGACCGCTATGGAGCGAGCCTTGGGCCAGTTTCGCCCGACCATCGCCTTGGGCAGTGATGCCCGGCTTATGTATGTGATGGCCCAAGATCCGAACGCCGACACGTCGGCTCTTTACCCCACAGTTTACGCCAAACCACTCCTCGGACAGCCAACCGATCCAAACATGTTGTTTGGCCGCGTGTCCGCCAAGGCCCGCCAACTGCAAGCCAAGATGAGCGCTTTCACCGTCCAACATCTGCCAGGGCAGGATTTGAGTAGCCTGCAAGGCCACGCGGTTCCGCTTGGCTTCCTGCCTGTGCTCGGCTGCGACGCCAACTGGAACGGCAAAGCGTGGACTGTCACGAGCGGCAAACTGAATGTGTCGCAGCACATCGAAGGTCACGCGGATTTCGATCTTCCTGCCACCGATTTCACGGCGCGCACAGGGCTTCTTCACCTCCGCCTGGACGTGCAATTCACAAACTCGGAAAGAGGTATTGCAATCGTCAATGCTGCCGTCGCTTTTGCGCAAGGCGATGTTGCAACCTCAACAACGTTTTCATACGACCCGGCAGGCAATGCGTGGACCCCCGGCGTGATCATCTCGCCGCTCGCTTATCTGCTTGCACCAACCCCTGAGCGACCGGCCCCCGTGGTGCTGAACTTTGTCGCTGCCGCGCGAGGAGAGATTCCAACACGGCGCGTGTGGATGTTGCCGTTTACGCTGGGAGGGCTGCAACCGCAATGACCGACCAAGCCGCAGACCTCAACGCATGGCAAGCCACCAACACCGTGCGGCGACTAGACGAGCAAAACCGTTTCTTTGGCGCGACGGCTTGGGCCGATGGCGCGGGCGCGACGCGTCCGTTGAATCAGACAACCGAGGTGCATGGTGCCTACGAAATCACTGACGAGTGGGCAATGCTTGAGGCGCACGGTTACTACCAAGCGGAAGATGGCAGGCTCAAGCTCGCACCTGTGCTGGTTTACCCAGGCGTTGTGCTTGCGCCGTGGGTGGAAGGCTACACCGTTCCTCCGCGCAGCGCGTTCTTGTGGCTCACAATCGAGCATGGTCTTGGCACCGCTCGTTACCCGACCGCTGACCCCAAAAAGCCGGACACCGGCTGGAGCGGACAAATCACATCAACTCGTGGCCGTCTGGAGTGGGGCAGCGGCGAACCTCGGGAACAGCAGATTTTCCCAGGCGTCTATGAAAACTCGATGCCTCCTGCGTCCACCTTCATCTGGCATCAAATCATCGGCAGCACCGATGCAGGCGGGCGCTACACGCCGCAAAACGATTCACCAACTTTCGTGGCCGGTTTCTACTGCCCGCCATACTAGCAACCAACACCACACAGCATTATGATCGGTTCACTCTCAAACTTCGGCGAGGCGCTCGTTCTCGATTCCGTCTTTGGTCGCATCCCAAACTACAACTGGCCCGGCACGCTCTACGTCGCGCTGTTCACCTCCATGCCGGATGACAGCGGCGCGAATGGCTCCGAAGTCAGCACCAGCGGCACGGGCTACACCCGCACGCCCATCAGCAACAACAGCACGAACTTCGATGCGACACCGACGAGCACGAGCGGTAGCGCTGTAAAGGGCGTGAAGAAGAACAAGACCGCATGGGTATTCCCAACGGCAACCGCAGCCTGGGGTGAAGTGCGCGGCGGCGGCATCTACGACGCGTCGAGCGGTGGAAACCTTCTTTGGCTGTGGGAATGGTCGCAGCCTCGCGTTGTAGCTGCCAATGACACGATGCGTGTCGAAGCGCTCGAACTCCAGTTCACGTTCAACAACGCTGATGCGTCGCTCGATGCCAACTGCGTCTTGTCGTTCGCTCTTCAGCGCGCATTCCTAGATGCGTTCTTTGGTTCGCCTGCGGCCCCCACGATTCCAGCAGACCTTTACGGCGCGCTGATGACTGCGCTTCCCGGCGCTGACGAAGGGAGTTCGGCAGGAACGGAACTCACGATTGCAACCAACAATTATTCCCGCGTCCAGATTCCCAATGATGCAACGCGCTGGCCTGCTTACAGCAATGGCCAGAAGAGCAACGGTCAGCAGATCGTGTGGCCGCAGGCTTCGGGCTCGTGGTCGTCTGTTGTGGGTGTGTGCCTCTATGGCGGCGCTTTGGCTGGCGCGACGCTCATCGCCAAGCTCAATCCGAACACCACTTCCAACTGGGTGGCGGGCGATCAGCCGCGCATCGCCGCTGGCGCTCTGCCAATTCAGGGAGACTAAAGTATGGCGCATCCACTGAGTAGCACCCCGGCGAGCATCCGCCTCACGACCACCACTGTGCCCACAGCGCAGACGGTGGACATGGATGGCGTGATGCAAACGGCGCTTTTGGTGAATCAGCTCGTGGATTACCCGGCATCGACCGCGATCACGGCGGCGGTGCAATCGGGCGTCAATCTCGTTGTGCCCGCAGTCGGAACCGATGTGTCTGGCGTTGCTCCCGGCGCGACCGGCACAGGCACAGGCTACGCCTCCGCAACGGCTGTTACTAAGGTCACGGCAGGGACTCAAAAGACGAGCACGAAGCTCGTGAGCGGCTCGCATGTGCTGGCGCTATCCCCGCTCGTGCCTGACACTGACATTTCGGTTGGCGGGCTAGTAATTGGAACCAACATACCCGCAAACGCAGCGGTGAGCGCCACTGCGACGCAGCCGCGCGCAGTGTCATTGTCGATCACCACCACGGCAGCAAGCGCAACCGTGAACCTCGCAAGCGGCACGACTGCCGGAATGCGAATTGGCATGGTGATCATCGCCCCAACGGTCCCGGCTGGCTACACGGTGGCAACCATCGCGTCGTCAACGCAGTTCACACTTTCTTCTGGCACCAGCGTAACCGCAGGCACGGCCATTGCTGCCACTGGCACCAGCGTTGTTGCAGCGCGTCGAGTGGTCAATGCAAGCACGCAATCGGCCTCCGCTACCGTGACCGTCGAATCGACTGCCGGACTCGTCGCGGGACAGCTCATTTCGTCAGCCGCTTTTGCGACAGGCACGACGATTTCAATCGTCACGAGCGACACCACTTTTACGGCATCGGCGAGCGCAGGATCAAGCACTACGGGCGACATGACGCTCGGCGCACTGATCACCATCAGTCACAAGGACACCAACACCACGAGTGTTGCGGCGTCCGGCTCGGTATCGGCACAAACGATTAGTATCGGCCCAGTCATCGAAATGGCGGCGAACGCCTCGACATCAACGAGCGCAACCTACACTTTTGTTGGCAATGGTCGCACAATGGCCGACATGCGCGATGGCGATTACTGCATCATCGCCGTGCGCGTCACATCAAACACCGGATACGAGAGCTACCTCATGGGCTACGGGTATCTCCGCCGTGCTTCGTCTGGCCTGAAACAGTTCTACCTTTGGTCACAGGAGACGGGGGGCTCGCCAGTCACAGATCTGACCGTTCCGCCCGAGGTAAATTCGCTGTTTTGGTCGCTCACTAATGGCCCGCACATCATTGGCATCTTCCAGAAGCCCAAGCTCGTGTTCGAGTTTGGAGTGGAACGCGGCATCTCTGGCAAAATGCTTTCCGCCCCAGTGCTTTCGCGCGGCGCGTCCCCAATAGTCTTTCCTGCGCAGCGTATCGCGGCACGCCTACTGCAAGGCCCTGCCCTTGTTGGCCTAGCGGAAAACCAGTTCATCCGCTTCCCGGCGCAACTCATCACGTCGCGCGTCCGCGTGTCGCCGGACATCCGCAGCATCGAACGCGACATCACTTTTGATTTGGCGGCACCGCCCTCGCTTCGCTCCAGGCTGTTGCAGTTACCGACTCTGACGGGCGGTTATTTGCGAGTGTCCGCCACGGCTCGCGCGACGCTTCATGCGGGAGTCATCACCATCAGTCCTCACGGTGAAGAGTTGATTTTCCGTGGTGCCCCGCCTGCGCTGACCTCGCGAGCAAGCGGCGCTTTGACTGGCTCGAATTTCTTTCGGCGCACGCCCTTGATTCGCGCGCTGACTCGCGGCTCGCTCGATTTCGTGATTACCGGGCGCGGCCTGTCGGTTCGCGATGTGGTTGCTGATTGCATGGGCGTCTGGAATCTGCGGCTTGGTGTGCGCTGCTTGTGCGCTCAGGACGACGTGAAAGAGCGGGCAATCGCGGACTTGAACGCCTCGCTACAAGTGATCTACAGCCGCGCGCACCGACTCAACTACTTCAATAAAACCACGCTCACTGTCACGGTGCCAGCCAACGCGACCGGCGCAGACCTTCCCAACACGATTCAAGCCGTGCTTGGGACGGCCCGTTGGAAAGCCACCGAAGACGCGACGACAACGAAAGCGCTAGCCTCCCTGTCTTCGCTGGCAGATGCGCAGCAATTTGGCGACCTTTACGGCGTGGCAGGCAATCCAATGGCTTACTTCATCGACACGCGGACACAACCGGAAGCAAACGTTGTGAAGAGTAAGCTGATGGTGTTGCCTGTGCAGACATCGCAAATCTACGTCGATTTGGAAGTTGCCTACGCCGCCCCGCGCTACACATGGCGTGACGTTGAGCTTGCAACCCCTCTCCAGTTGCCGAGCACTTACGCGGAATCGTTGCTGATGCCGATTGTTCGCCAGCGAGCGACCGGCTTCCGGTTGTTCACCAATCAGGCGCTTCGTCAGACCATTGAAGCGCAATACATGAAGGCGCAACTCGCTCTTGGCCTTGTCGATCCCAAGCCCAAGCAAGCCGCAGAGCCGCAAACCGCCAACGTTGGAGGGATTGAACAATGACAACCATCCAACTCGCGCAACAAATCGCGCGCCGCACCCCAGCGAAAACTCTGACCGCCCTCGCGGTTGAGGATCTTAATGCGCTCGCGACCGCCATCAACTCGGCACTCAAGGATTGGTTCCAAAAGGCCACGATGCCGCATGTGACGACGCCGATTGGCGCGGATTTGCGCGGCTCACTCACGATCAACGGCACCGCAACCAACGGCAGCAAGACAATCGTGCTCTCGAACGCTCCCGCATGGTTCGCGACCGACGGCATTGGCTCCAGTGTCCAGGTTGCGGGCGATGCGCGCTGGAATCGCCTGATGAGCGTGACTGAACTGCTGTTCCCCTACAATGGCCCGACCGGCGCAGTTGAGTTCAAAGTCTGGCATGATGTGGTTCCACTGCCTGATACCTTGCTCCAGGTGGGTAGCCCGGTGCGCTTGATTCGTTCCGCTGGCGTGTTCAATGAGCGCATTCTTACCAATGCCATCGTTCCGCCCGTATGGAGCTTCGAGGGGCACGTTCATTGGTCGGGAGACCCGATGTATTACGGCATTGAGCCGATCAACACCGCCGCGCATTCCACGCCGTTCTTCGTTCTCCGCGTGTGGCCGATGCCGACGCGCGCCGTGACGCTCGCCTTCCCCATCGTGAACGTGTATCAGATCACGCTTCCGGCGCTCAGCTCGCCCGTGACGCTACCGCTTCCCGAAGACGTGTGCAGCACGATCATCCTGCCGCTGGCGCTCGACTACGCGGCGGGCGCTGACCTGCTCAAGAAAGACTCGGATTTCAAGCGCATTACCTACGATGCGCAGAACGCACGCGCGGCCATCGCTGTCCGCACTATGCACGTTGTCACTGAACCTCAAGCTATGGGCACTGTGCCCGGTTGGTAATTATGCCTGTCATCCTACTCGAAAACGACGGTCTAAAAAGTCACGTCAAAGAGGTCATTCGCCAACTTCTCGAAGCCAACGACGAGGCAGCGAAGGAACTCGGCACGACCATCGAGCCGCGCTTCAAAATCACATTCAGCGTCACCACGGTGTCATTGGGCGGGCTGAATGCCGTGCAGCGTCCGGCAGAAAGCAGGGTTGCTGACCAATTCACCGACTCAACCGAAGAGCCGGTTACGTCGGTCACTGAGTCTGTCCGCTCAGGCGAGCAGCTTGGCGAGAGCAACAACAAGCTGGATGCGCTGGCCACGCAGTCGCAAAGCTCCCGCGACTCCACGGCGACAACCGGCAAGGTTTCGCAGGCGGAAAAGAACTCGGGTATTAGTAAGGCCGTTGAAGCCTCAACGACCACAGCGAACGACACTGCCAAAGAAACCGCAAACTCCAAGCAGAGCGAAACCAACTCTCAGGTGCAGTCCAACAACACCAAACAGGAGACAACGACGGAATACGTCCAAGCCTAAGCTATGCCCGCAAACTCAACACGACAAGTCGCGGTCACGTCTGGCGGCGATGGCGCGTCTAGCACGTCAAACCAAAACACCGCGCAGGAGCAGTTTTCGGAGTCCATCAAGGATCAGCGCGCCTCCAGCACGCGAGATACTACGGAGTCCCGCGACACCTCCAGCACGCGAGACGAGAACAACACCTCAGTCCGCGATGGCTCAAACTCCAGCGAGGACAAGCGCGTTCAAACAACCGCCGAGACATCGAAGCAAAGCACGACTGCGAACGAGCGGACAACGCAAAGCACGCCAACCGTGGTGAAGCATGTCAAAGTAAGCGGGGGTGGGCAAACCTCGCTCCAGCCCGATGACTATGCGATGCAGATCAGTTTTACGCTGGAAGTCACGTCGCCATTGTGTAGATGTTAACAACCAACAGGAATCAGCACTATGAAAATGACCGTCACTGACAAACCGCAGCCGCTCACGCTTGAGTCCGGGACATCGCTCCTAGAGCTTGAGAACGTTGGCACCGAGACGATCTACCGTGGATGGGAACCCGTAACGACCGCATCGGCGGGAAATTATCCCGGCGTCAAGCTCGCAGCAGGTGAGCAAATCAGCTACGGCGGCAATGGGCTACCGCTGGCCAACCGCACATTGTATCTCGTGTGTGATTCCGGTAAGACGACACAACTCAACTACACTCAACGATGATCTTTCGCCGGTCCAGTTCTCGCATTCGTGCCGTCGGCATCGGCTGCTCCCAGAGCGGACGAAGTGGGGGTGGTTCTACGCCATCGGCTCCAACCTATCTTCGTCCTGATGGCGTCTCTCAGTATCGCCGCCCTGATGGCACCAGTCTTTACCTTCGCCCCTGATTATGCCTGACCTTACACTTACCTCGGCTGTTGATACGTTTCTTGGCTCCGCCGATCAGGCGGCAATGCGAACAAACCTTGGCCTCGGAACGATGGCCACACAGGCGGCGAGCGCCGTTGCAATCACGGGCGGCACCTTCGCGGGTCTTTCAGTGCAGGCAGGCTCCGGCAGCGGACGAATCAGCATTAACCACGACATTAACGGCGTCCTCCTGGGCTCAACCACTTCAACGATTCAGTTTTATGATACCTACCTCAGTCGAGGTGGTGCCGCTCATGTTCTCATGATGGGTGTTTCTGGCGCATCACCAGCAACTCAGTGCTTCAAGGCTGCGAGCGGCGTTGGAACCAACATCGGCGGCGGAAAGCTGCTATGTGTGCGGGCCAATCCACGGGAATGCGATCCCGCAAGATTGGCGCTCCAAGGAACTACACAAGGGGCGTCCGGCTCCACCGCACAAACTTACGCTGATGTCCTCTCCGTCTTGAATTCTCACTACATTGAGATTGGAGACGGCGTGACCATTAACGGAACAGGCTCCGGCTTCCGGCTCGGCTCAAGCATGGCGTCGCTCCTCGGCTTCTGGGGTGCTGCGCCGGTCGCGCAGTTCAACTGGTCTGGAGGCGCTGGAATCTACGGCACCGGCTCCGGCAATCCCGTGCTCGATGATTCCACATTCGTCGGTTCAACCGGCTCAACCGCCTACACCGTCAATGATTTGATCTCCGCCCTAAAGCTCTGCGGTGTGCTCGCAGCCTAACCACCAACCACCCTCACGCTATGCCCTCAATCGAAGCATACAATCCATCATGAGGCCCGCATCTCAACGACTCGCCAGCCTGATCAACGCCGTAGCAGAAGCCGCAACGAAGAACCAACCGGTTATTCTCGCCGTGCTGCAAGATCATGCAGCGGCGCTCATCGCCGAAATCGAGAGGATGGAAGCTAAGGAGAGCCTTGAAGCACCCCCACCACCAACCGAGCCATGATCCGATTCGGCGTCACTCTCCGATCACTGACTTTGCCAGAGGGCCTTTCTGAGTCCCTGCTGGTGAAGGATGTGAAGCACGCGTTGAATCAGTTCAATGCGGCGCTGGAGGGTATCGTGGAGTTCCGTTTGGAGCAGTGGCCGGAGTCGGACTATCGGGTGTTCATCAAGTTTGGTGAAGCGGACGAAGGGACGGCGGAGCTGGTGAAGGACGCGAACGGTAAGGACTTCACGGTGAAGCTCGATCCGCGTGCGGACTGGGATCTGAAGAAACGCTGGTTCATGCGCTTCGGCGCGGTGAGCACACTGACGCTGATCATGCACGAGCTGGCCCACATCGCGCAGTTTGCGCACGAGGCTGATGAGGATTCGATCCTTTATGCGAGGCCCTTTCCACGCAAGCGCTTGACCCAGAAAGACGGCACGCTTCTTCGGCGCATCTTCTGGCGGTGGGCAAAAGATCAAATCCCCAACGTATGACTTTGAGCGACCAGTATTTTGTGATTGGAGGCGTGGCAGCCTGGGGCGTCGCCATGAGTGCTATCGGCGTGCTCTGGCAGCGGAACATCAAGCTGGAGGGCGTGGTCGCTCGATTGCAATCACAGCTCGTTGCAGGCATGGCCGCCCAGGAGATGCTGCGCTCGTGTCCGGCTCCCGACTGTCCTTTTGCTGAACACACCAGCCTCGACGCAGCCCCCCGCTCCATCACCTCCCGAGTTTTCCCGCGACTACCAACAACCTCATAAAACCATGGATTACGTCATCAACCGCCTTGCTGAAAACTCCACCTGGAGAGGCATTATCCTCGTTGTCACCGCTACAGGTGCCCACCTTTCGCCTGAACTCTCGAACGCCATCGTTGCCGCTGGCCTTGGGCTCGTTGGGCTTATCAATGTGTTGCGCAAGGAGCGCGCCAAATGAAAGGCCCGCTGCTCACTGTGCTCAAGGACATGCCGCGCGTTCGCGTGCGCGCTGAACCGACGCCTGAACCAAGCACGCTGACCGCCATCGCGGAGCCCAAGCCCGAAGCCACGAATGTGGAGCCGATGCCGATCCCTGACCGCATTGAGTTCGAACCCTTGAAATTCAGACCCTCGCTGGAGCGTCCGGGTTTCGGCTTTGTCGAAATAGGCGACGCCAGATTCTACGGGCGCAACGTCGTCGAGGCG
Source organism: Hyphomicrobiales bacterium (assembly GCA_016710435.1). Lineage (NCBI taxonomy): Bacteria > Pseudomonadati > Pseudomonadota > Alphaproteobacteria > Hyphomicrobiales > Hyphomicrobiales bacterium. The sequence continues at coordinate 22,738 of JADJVV010000011.1, forward strand.
TTGGGGCACGGCAGTCCTTGGGGGCGCATTTGGTGCAATCAACATTGAGGAGGAAGCATGAAGCAAGCCGACGCCATCATTGCAGGATTCGTGCTCGTTCTTCTCGCTGGCACCGTGGGCGCAATCGCTGGCTACGAACTTGGGAAATCACACGCCGCCGCCAAGTCATGAACGACGAGCCGCCCGATGAATTCCGCGACAAGATCGAGAACACGACGGCGGGCGTGTTTATCTTCGTTCTCGGTGGCGTTCTGGCCGCGTGTGGCGTGGTCGCAGCCGTTCATGCCTTTTTCTACCTGGGAGGTAAATTATGAAAGTCACTGATTCGCATTGGCTCGATGAAGGTAAGCAAGACATCCTTCCCGGAGGTTCGCCGATGCCTGTCCGGCGCTTTCTCGTGATCCATTTCACCAGCGGTGCCACCGCTCAAAGCAGCGTCAACTTCTGGAAGACCACGGAAGCCAAAGGCGCATCAGCGCATCTTGCTATTGATCGCGATGGATCGGCAATTCAGTGCCGCCCATTCAATCGGACATGCGGCCATGCTGGCAAGTCAAAATGGAAGGGCTTTGAAGGGCTCAACTCATGTTCGATTGGCATTGAGCTAGCTAATGCTGGCGACAACTCCGCGCTTGCCCGTAAATGGTCCAAACTGCCCCTCATCCAAGCCCGTCACAAGAACGGCGGGCCAATGACCTACTGGGAAGCCTACCCCGAAGCACAGGTTTTGAAGTGCATCGAAATTGCCAAGGCTCTCGTAGCGCGCTACAAGCTCGATGACATCGTTGGACACGATGACATTGCGCCGGATCGGAAGAATGATCCAGGCCCAGCCTTCCCCATGCAGCGACTTCGTGAAGCGTGCGGATTTCCTGCCGCAATCACTAAGTAGTGTCACAACAAGTCACAGGAACCAACATTTCCGGCTGGATTGCACCATAGCAAGCCTTACACTGCGGGCAGTATGGCGCAGATACCCACACCAGACCCGACGCCCGAGACGGGCGCGCAACTTCCAGGACCAACCGCGCTGGAGCTCTATCAAGCCAAGCGACTGTCAGGCGGACGCGAAACAGGCGGATTCAAACAAGGCGGCTCCAGCTACACGGCATTCAAAGGGGCGGCAATCAAGGGCGCTGATCTTGCAGACGCTAGGCTAAACGCTGCCACCGAGTGGCACAAGATGCCGCACGCTTCGCAAATCGACTTCCTGATAAAGAGTGGCGCTCCGCCTGATCTCATTGCCTCACATCAAGCAGCCGCCCCCGCCATGCCAGCGCTTCCAGCGTCGGTGCTCGCACTGCCAAATCAACCCGACCGCGCCGGGCCAAACCCCGGCGTGAATGTTGATCAACGTTTCGGCGCGATGGCTCAACAGAACACGGATCGCAACGCCGCAGTGAAGAAGGCCGTCACAACCGCGCACGCATCCCAGGTAGCAAACCCCGCCGCAACCGTCGATGCCGCCCGAGCTGTGCAGGCCGCAGGGCTCGCCAAGGATGGCATCACAGACCTTGGGGGCGGCAACAAGGTGATGAGCAACAAGTATGGCTCAGGGTTTGCCACGCAGCTCTCCCCTGACCAGATGAAAACACGCAAGCCCGGCGTGATCCGCGATGAAAAAGGCACCGTTGATGTCGGCAAGATGATGGCCAACAAGGGCGGTAACGGCCCGGTTCCGTATGTCCCGCCTACACCTGGAACGCCGTTTGCAAACTCTCCAACGGCAGGCGAGACGCGCCCCGAGGTGCAACAGCAGATTGCAACCGGGATTGCGAGCCTGATGCCGGGCGCATCGAAGCGGCTTGAGGCAGATCGCAACCGCGAGGTGAAGAGCTACGCCGATGCGAATGCGGCGCAGTATGGCGCGAATGTTGCGACAAAGGCGACGAACTACATCCAGTCGGGCGGATTCACCACGGGTGACGGAACGCCGCCCGCAGCAATTGCCAAGAGTTCACCAAAGCCAGCCACAGCCAAGCCAACCGATGTTGTGCAGTCGGGGCCTTTCAAGATGCCATCACTCCAGGAGGCAATGAGCCCGCCCAAACCCTCGGGGCCGATGCCGCACATTCCACAGGGTATTGATCAACCAAAGCAGATGCAGGCCGCGAAGATGGTAGCTGGTTACGATGTGGCACCGTCGTTCACCGCCGAAGAAGCCAAGCAGGCGGATGCTCAAAAGCAGCAGGGAGCAAAAGACCTCGATGCGGCACGAACTGAGCAGTGGAACAACCATTTGGAGCAGATCACCGATTACGCGCAGTCCATCGGCGTTGATCCATCCACGCTGCACGAATACGGACTGAGTGGAGGCTCAGCAGAGGGCGGGGGTGGCACAATGCCAACGCCTGAGTTGTCGCGTGTTCAGCAATACTTCAAGCCGGGTGGAATCGCCTTCAAGCAACACGGAACCGGGCGAGATATTACCTGGGATGAACTGATTCAAGACGCACGCAAGCGCGCAACCTCTCGTAAATCCTAAACATGCCCCTTCCAACCCTTTCCGAAACCCTTGGCAGTGCTCGTGGAATCGTTGCCGCAGGTGGCAATGCCTCATTGTGGGCCGATGAACTGGATGCCGAAAACAAGGCCGCGCAGCAACAGCAGCAGGCGGCAAATCTGGCGTTCCGGCAGCAGCAGGAACAACAGCGGCAGATTGAGCGCGAGCAGTCTCTACAGCAGCGCGAGCAAGCCACTGCCGCCAAGCAAGCCGAGCAGGAGCGCAAGCAGTCACAGCGCGCCGAGATAGCCAAGGCGGAGTTCACCAAGTCCACCATTGGCCCACTCATGACCGACGCGCAGCGGACCAAGGCTGAAAGTGAGGTAGCCAAGGCCATGAAAAGCGTGCGCGGAGTCGCCGCAGGCACGTTGACCGACGCGACCGCTAAAGATCCGAATGCCAACAAGACCACGGGCGGCTTCCTGGGATTCGGAGCAAAACCAACGCCCGAAGCGCAAGCCGTAGCCGAGCGGGCGCAGCGCGCAGCAGACCCGACGTTGCTCAATGACGAAGACCTCGCCCAAGCGCGGGCGCTCAATCCCGCGCCGTTCGATGAACTCGACAAGAAGCGTGCGGCGCTCGATGCGGACGCCGAGCGGCGCAACAAGCATCAAGCCGCCACACAGCAGCTTGCACGAGCCAAGGCTATCGCGGCGGGTGTGCCCGAGGATGAGCTTCCAACCTTTGGTGCTGACAACCAACAGCAACCCGATGTGTATCAGGTTGCGGCGCAACAGGGTGTGCTTGATCGTGATACGGCGGACATCACCGCGCACAGCGCAAAGCTACAGCGTCTTGACGGCGATATTCAGGCGCTCCGCGCCAAGCGCGAGGAACTTGGGCAGATGTTGCAGCGTGGTGTCACCGGCCCGCAGGCCATCGCGCTACACGCGCAATGGCGAGCGATGCAGACCGATGAAGCCGCGCGACTAGCGATGCTCAAGGATGAAGAATCCGCGCTCAAGGCCAAACAGCGAGCATTTGAGGCGAAGCGCTCAATGCACCAGGAGCAGGTTGCGGGCTTAGGATCGCCCGCGCGCTTCACCAATGATGCAGCTCCGACCATTGCGCCAGAAGCCGCTCGACAAGCAGCAAAGCCCGTGACGGATGCGCAAGGCGCGGTTGTCGCCCACGAAACCAGCCAGCCCGACAGCCTCGAAGCGTTGGCCAAGAGTGGCAGCAAAGCATTTTGGCTGGATCCGTCGCGCAGCACCGCGCCCACGCCTGACGTTCGCGAGGCATCGACCAAGGCGGCGAACGATAGCGTTGGTGTCCTCACGAAATTCAACGAAGAGCGCGCGTCCGCGCATCGTGACACCGTGCGCCAGCTCGCCGACCGTGTGCGCCGGGGTGAACTCTCACAGGAAGAAGCGCGAGCCGAGGAAGACGGGGCGCTTGCGGCGTATGAAAAGGCGCACGAGTCCGACCTCGTTGCGGCAAGCCAAAAGCGCGACAACGCGTTGCGCGACTTCCAGGAAGGCCGCATTGACTCCGACACGCTCAACACGGTGTTTCACGCCGCAGGAAGCGCCAAGAGCGGCGTGGAGGCGTTCAAGGAACGTCTTGGAGAACTGCAAAAGCACCAGGACGCATCAGCGAAGCTCGTCGAACTCATCGTCGGCGATGGATCCGCAAGCGATGATCCAGGGCTCAATGGCCAAGCGCTCGCTTTGGCGAACGAGGTCGCGCAACTCAAAGCAGAGGGCTCTTACGGTCTCGCAAAGGACAAGCAGGCGGAGCTTGCGCAACTGCGCTCCGCCCACGCTGACAAACTGCGCGCCGAACTGACCAAAATGGGCATCGACGCGGGCGCTCATGACGCGATCATTGCAAACGCCGAGTTGCAGGCCACAAGCAAAGTGCGCCCAGGTGTCGCGGCCAATGTAGCCGCCAAGGGTGGCGTTGGCGCATGGGCGGCGGAAAAGCTGCCGTTTGTCGGGGGCGTAATCGAAGCCACGCGCTTGCTTCCCTACGCTGAGACGGCCAACAAACTGGAGCGCGGCGAGCAACCATCGAAGGAAGAACTCGACCAACTCAACGAGTTCGTGCGGTTCAGTCAGCAAAACCGGACGTTTGCCGCTCAGGTGGTGGATGGTATCGCCAGCCTGCCCGGCTTCGCCATCGAACTCGCTTCCACCGAGGGCATCGCGAACGCCGTGAAGCTCGGCGGGATGAAGGGACTAACGATGGCGCTCAAAAAGATGGCGACCAGCGAGGGGCGTGAACTCATGTCCGTTGCGTTGCGCAAACTGGCCGAGAAGCAGGGTGCGACCAATCTCGGCAAGCGCTTTGCCTCCGGTCTCGCCCAAGAAGCGGTTCGCCTGCCGTTCGCGAGCGCTGGCCGCGTTGCGGAAAAATACATGCACGACGCCGCTACTCAGGGCGTCACGTTGACGCCTGACGAGACGAATCTTGTCGCGACCATTGACCGCACGACGCCGAATGCTCGCAGGGGCAACGTCGCGCGGATCGCTGATGCCGTGGCAGATACGTTTATTGAGAACCTGTCTGAGCGCTCGGGGCGCTGGCTCGGTTATGCCATGCCGAAAGCCGCCCGCAAGGCGTTGACCAAGATGGCCGCGCCGGTCAAAGAACGGCTTTTCAAGACGGCGCTCGTTCGCTCGCTGGTGTCTGCCAACCCTGGCGTTCCGGTGTCCACGCTCTCGCGCGTGCTCGTCAAGGCCAACATTGGTTCGACGCTCTCGGAAATGGGCGAAGAGCGCGTTGGCGACCTTGCGCGCGACCTGTGGAAAGGCGTTTCAACCGGGCAATGGGGTATCACGATCCCGACAACCGAGCAACTTGCGTCCGAGTTCGTGACGTTCCTCGTTCCCGGCGCAAAGAGCGCGCTCGATGTGACGCGCCACTTCGGCAAGCTGGACTCTCAGTTACAGGCTAGCGACGCCCAAGGCGTGCAGCATATTGCCATGCTGTCCAAGCCCGACGTGGCAGCGAAACACCTGTCCGAAGCGCTTGGCTCCGAAGTGAGCGCCGAGGAGGTGAAGACTGCGCGCGACCTCATTGGGAACGTTGCGGGCGTCGATAGCATCCGTGACATCGACCGTGTTGTTGAGTCGCTCATGCAGCGCAGTGATGAGGCTTTGCAATCGGGTGACTTGGAGCGCGCATCGAAATTCCGCATGATGGCGCTCGAACAGAGTCGCAGTCGAGCCCGCGCGGCTGATATGGACATGGTGAAAGCCGTTGCGGCGGTTCGCCAGATTCAGGACATCCGACGGCAGGCAGACACCGTGCAGCAACATGCGGCGGCGCTGGCTGGCGATATGTCAGAGGCTCGTCTTGCTGGCGAGCCGATCAATCAGGGTGCTCTTGAAGAGCAGCAAGTCGCGTTGCAGTATGCCCAGGCATTGCGCACGCAGGCCGACCGCGCCAGCGCCTTGGTCAAGATCGCGCGGGGCCGTGACGCCATGCTCACCGCGCAGGAACAGCGCGCCCTTGGCGATGCCGTCGAATATGGGCCGCAAGGCTCGATCATCACCGACGCTGCGCGCGATGAACTCCAACAGATCGCACCCGCTGCTGCTGACTACATCCGGCAGAGTGAGACGCAGCGACGTGAAGAATTGGCCACAGCGACCGCCCAGACCACGCCACAGCAGGGCGACGCCGGGGCCGGGACCGGCAAGGCAGCGGGGATAGCGCCCGATAGCGCTGGAGACACTGCCGAGGGGGTGGTTTCGGACGGGACAACCGAAGCCGCCCCCGCCGCTGGTGAACCGAAGCCGGGCGTGAACCACGGCAGGGGCGAGAGCTTCGATGCCGATCAATGGCGCTCAAATGCCCTGGCTTTGACCGCCAAGATGCCGGACGAAGCGGCACGGCAGCACGCGGTTGCCACCATCGGCGCAGCGCATGGCGTGCTACGCTCCTACGGCAAGATTTTTGAGGGAGGCGTGGAATTCGCCGGCTCTGGCGCTCCTGGCGGTCTTTCGTTTGATCCTGATCGCAAGGCGCTAGCAATCAATCTCAAGGCTTTGGCGCTGAACACCAGGGGATTGCAAGGGCAAGAGCTTGCCGAGTTCCTGGACGACCGCTTGAACCATGAAGTGATTCACGTTGCCGCTGATAGCGTGCTGACAAAGGAGCAGGTAGCAAACGCATGGAAGCGTCTCGGCAAGCACGACGCAGGCAAGCGCCTGATGCGCGAGGTGGAACGCGCCTACTTCGCGGCCTACGAAGCGCGTAACGAGAAGCCGCCAGCCTGGACGAACTACCAAGCTGGCCACGAATTGATTCGCATGATGGTGCAAGACAAGGCGTTCGCCCATCGAATCAGCGAGGCCGTCGCCGTGGACAAGGGGTTGCTCGCGGATCTTCGAGACTTCCTGCTCAAGATTGCCGACTGGCTCAACATGCGAATCGCCGCACTACCCGCAAGTGACCGCACAACGCTCGAATCGCACCGCGATAACGTGATTGATGCACTGCGCGCGATGGGCGTCGTTCAGCGGAAATGGCGGTTGGGGGGGGGGGGGGGGGGGGGGGGGGGGGGGGGGGGGGGGGGGGGGCCGCTGACCCGCCATCGCGGAAACCGCCCAAGGCGGTGAAAACGTCATGGTATCAAATGATACCGAGATACCCACCGGGAAACTCGAAACGCCCAAAGAAGCCGCAAAGCCCGCCGCTGCGAAAACCCAGGTGGACACGAAAGCGGACAAGAAGAAGCCGGATTACTCCCGCTACAGCGAAGAACAGCAAGCCCTACTGCGCGAATCCGACGAGCAGCACGCCAAGGACGTTGCTAACGCCAACAGCTTCACCGATGACCGCGACACGCAGCAAAAGAAGCTCAAGGCCGCAGGGATGCGCCATGCCGCTCGGTTCCGCCAGATCACCGGCAAGCTAACCGCCAAGGAGCGCGCCGCAAAAGATGCCTACGAGGCGTCGAATCATGTGGGCAAAGCCGTTTCCGTCGATGGTGTGAACGGTGAGATTGTGGGCCATGCCTTCGGTCGTGTGCAGGTGAAGCTAGCGACCGGCGAAGTGAAGACTGTGGATGCGGAGAAGATTGGCAAGCCCGCCAAAAGCAACGCCGCCCAAGGGGATCAATCCGAGGGCGGCGTAGTCAGCGCATCCGGCACGTCTGCCGAATCGACCGCCTCAAGTTCGTTTGGAGCGGTTGCTGATGCTGAGCCTACTATCAAGCAACCGGAAGCAACATCAAACGAAATCGGACAAGGGCGCGACAACGCACCCGGCGAGGAAGTCGTTTATCAGGCACCCGAGGACGAGGCGCCAGCGACGCCACCCGCGCCGAAAGCGACCAAACCCAAGGCGGAGCGTCGCAAGAAGATCATGGAGGCGAGCAACCCGCCTGATGAAGCGCGTAACAACGGCTTCAAAGCGTCGGACGCAGCCATAGAAAAGGCGCGCAAAGCGTTCGAGGGGCTTGGAGCTACCGAGCGCCCCGTAGCCGTCTCGGCAGATCAGGATGCAGCGTATATGCGCGCCGTCGAGTCCGGCGACATGGAGACGGCGCAACGAATGGTGGATGCGGCAGCGAAGGCGGCTGGATTAGTAGCAGGATTTCATGGGACACCCAGAGAGACGAGGCTTGCGCCAAACGAATTTAAGACAACCGGCGGAAGCACGCTCGGCGCTGGGGCATATTTTGCAGAGGATAAGACGCAGGCCGACCGCTACGATTTTCGAGGGGATGCACAAATGTATTTCTTAGATGTGGAGTTACCGGGATTTGATGAATTTAATAAAGGTCTTACAACAGAAGAAATCGCGGCGGGTAAAACTACGCCGCTTGAAGGAACTGGAAAAAACGGAGGCTGGATTGTGCAGAATGGAGAGGTGGAGTTTGTTGTTCGTGACCCCTCCCAGATCAAATCCGCCGACCCCGTTACCTACGACGAATCCGGCAATGTCATTCCGCTGAGCCAGCGCTTTATCCTGGAAGAGAACGGAAAGCCAGGGGGGGGGGGCTTTCATTTCTCGCGTGACTCAGCTCAAGAGGGTATATGCAGGCCAGGTCTGGGGACGGGCGGCGCAGAGGTGCGTGGAGCGGAGGCCACACCCCGCGCCCCGACCCCGCCCCCCCCAAAGGGGGGGGGGGGCGCCCCCCCCCGCGGCAGGGGGGGGGGGGGGGAGCGGGGTTTTTTGGGGGGGCCGCCCCCCGGGGAGGAAAGGCGGGGCTGAAAATTACGCAGGCCGGAGGCGGCGGGCCGGCGTGGAGAGGCGCATTTACCCGTCAATCAAATCCGCCGACCCTGTAACCCGCGACGAATCCGGCAATGTCATTCCGCTGAGCCAGCGCTTCAATAGCGACTCGAACAGCATCCTTTACGCCACCGAGCGCCCGACCATCGAGCAAACCGGCCTTCCCCGAGACCGGCGCGCGGCGTTCATGGATCTTGCTGATACGCTCATTGAGGACGGCATCAAACAACCCGAAGAGCTTGCCGCGTTCCTTGATCGCATCCAGCCGGACGGACGCTTGCGGAAGTTCTCGCAGGCAATGTGGAACTACCTCGGCACGGTGTCGCCCGAGTTGAGCGGCACGCACGACTGGATCTCGATTTATGCGACCAAAAAGGCAGAACAAGCGCCTGAGCCCGAGTTCTCGCCCTCACTTGGCCAGTGGGTTATCGACGCTGAGGGATTCATGGGGCCGGTAATCGCCGTGGATGAAAACGGCGCGGTGACACTCGAAGCGGAAGGCGGCGAAGAGCAAACCGCCAAACTTCCGGTTAAACCAACTTCCGCCCCTGCGGATGACACAAAGCCCTCGCAAAGCATCACTGGCTCCAATGCGGAAACGCCCGCTGCAATGCCAGTGCCGGAAACGGGCGAGGCATCTCCTGTCGATCAAGCCGCCCACGAAGCTGCAACCTCGCCGCTGAACGACCGAGCCGAGCCAACGCAGGCGCAGAAGGAAGCGGGTAACTACAAGCTCGGCCATCTTAACATCAGCGGCCTCGACATCTCGGTTGAGAACCCGGCTGGCAGCGAGCGCAAGGGCACTGACAAGGGCGGCAAGGCGTGGTCTGTCACGATGGCCGACCATTATGGCTACGTGAAGGGCACAGAGTCGCGCGACGGGGATCACATCGACATCTTCGTTGAGCCCGGCACGCCGGAAGACTTCGCGGGGCCGGTGTTCGTCGTGAATCAGAAAGACACATACGGCGAGTTTGATGAGCACAAAGCCGTTCTCGGCCCGTCGATCACGACCGCCGAGCAAGCTCGCGCGGAATACCTCAAGAACTACTCGCCCGGCTGGAAGGGCGCTGGCGACGTGGTGAAGTTTGATAGCGCGACCGCGTTCAAGGCATGGGCGACCGAGCGCCAGCGTCGCGGAGCCGTGCGACAGGAGACGGCGGACAAGTTTGCTGTAAACGAAGCGCCGGTTGGTGAGCAACAAACCGCGTTGTCGTCAACGGATGCGCCGCAAGTGTCCGAGATTGACCGGCGCATTGCAGATGCCGAGGCCTCTGGCGTGGTGTTATCCGACGCTGACAAGGCGAAGATCCGCAAAGCCTTTGATAATGCTGAGGATGCTCAGAAACAAGCCAACCGTTTGTCTGGCGCATCTTCTGATCCGCTGAACAAAGGAAACTCGTTCCCGATGGGTGTGGGGTTCACGCGCATGACCAAACGCACCGAACAGCGCATTGATGCAAGTGTGAAGAAAGCAGGCGAGGCCGTGAAGTTCTTCAACAAGGCTAAGCTATTGCGCGCCGATGTGGAAGCGTTGCTTGCAGGTAAAGGCACCGAAGCCGACAAGGCCGCAAAAGCCGACAAGAGAAAGAGATACCAAGCGGAGGTAGCAGCAAAGCTGCTGACGTGGAAGAAAGGCGACAAGATTGCGTCGTTCACAATCGAGCGGGTAAATATGGACCGCGACGGATACCCATCGAGCTATACTATCAGCGGCGAGGGCATCGTTAAGGGCGTTCACGACAAGGTTGATGTAGTGAAGGAAATCTTTGGCGGCGATAAGCAGGCTTTCCGCAAAACGATTGATGAAGCCAGGGTGGCACAACAGGAGACCAAAGACGGGGCCGCTGCCATAGCTGATGCGCCGCAAGCGCTCGCCGCCGAAGTGTCCACGCCTGAGCCGGTTAAAGAGTCGCAGCCAGTCAAAGGCCCGGCGCTGACCGCTCAGAAGAAGTTCCTGCTGGAGAAGATTGACGACGCGATTGCGGAGGCTCCAGCAGAAACTCGGTTCAGCGCCAAAACTCAGGGGCTTCAACTGACGCTTTCCGAAGTCGAGCAAACCGAAGAGGGCTCGGATGCCTGGAAGCGCTTGATGGCCAAGCTGAAGGCGAGTTATGCCATGACCAGCAAGCTCACGAAGTATGACCTCGTGCGCGACCTACGCGCCATGCTACAAGAGTCGCGCCGCGCCGATGGCGTGGTGACAATCGAAATCCCAGGTGACGGCACTTTCACGATCCTGAACAACAAGAAGACGCTTCGCGAGTTCAAGGACATGGCGAAGAGCTTCCCGACGACCGTCCCCAAGCCTGACTTGCCGACGGCTACGGCCCTCAGGGCGTCGGGCATTCCGGCGCTCGCCAAGGGTAAGGTTCCGCCCCAGGACAAGGTTCGCGTGGTCGGTCTCTTTGCCGCCAAGGATGACGACCGCCCAGGCATCAAGTTTGTCGCCGACACGGGCGATGCTGCGGTTGCCACGGATGGCCGGGTTCTGTTCTTCATCGAGCAACCGGGCGAAGGCTCCCAGGAAAAGCCAGTGTTCTACAAGCCCACGGGCGGCAAGACCGAGAGCGAGGAACGCTATCCGCAATGGCGGCAAGTCGTGCCCAAGGATGCGCGTCGCGTGTTCAGTGACATCGACACCGGCAGATTGTGGCAGATCGCGAGGCAAGCCAGCGCGGTTTACAAGGAAGCCGTTCGGGAAGAGAAGGCGAATAGAAAGGTGACGCTCACGAGCCCGACGCCGCGCATTGAGTTCTGGAAGAATGCAGACGGCTCGCTTGGGATCGCAACGCCCGGCTACACCGCGAGCGAGATCAACGGCAGCTACGAGCACAACGTCACGCCCGGCGCGGAGTCCATCGGTGTCCTTGATGCTGACTACGTGATGGAGGTTCTTCGGGCGATGCGTGCGCTTGGGAATGACAGTGTGAACATCGGCGTTGCAGGCACTCAGACGGGCCGAAACACGTTCACGTTTGATGCTGGCGACGCGCACGCGGTAGTAATGGAGATGGCCGCGCCTGTGGATGCGCCAGCAACGCCGCCAGCGCAGAAAGCGCCCAAGCCAAGCGAGCTATCAGCCACCGAGCGCCCCGTAGCCGTCTCGGCAGATCAGGATGCAGCGTATATGCGCGCCGTCGAGTCCGGCGACATGGAGACGGCGCAAAGGATGGTGGACGCGGCGGCGAGGGGGGCGGCTTTGGGTGGGGCGCTTCCTGTGGATTTAGCACAAGGAATCTATTTGCACTGGGACGGCGAAAATCGCGTTACAGTAGTGCAAAAAGATCGGCGTGGAGTCGATGAAATCGGAATGTTTGAGGGCTATCTCCCCAAGACCGATGATCGCCCTGCGCATTTTCTAATGTTTGCTCTAAACCCAAATAAGCAGGGACGCGGCATCGGCCCTCTCGCTATCAAGGCTTTGGCAAATATGGGGGAACTGATGGTGGATAGCACCGAACGAGATATGCGTTCATCTCTTTCTAAGATTGACGCAAAGCAAACGGGGGAGGATGAGTTCAAAATCAAATCCGCCGATCCCGTGACCCGCGACGAATCCGGCAATGTCATTCCGCTGAGCCAGCGCTTCAATAGCGACTCGAACAGCATCCTTTACGCCACCGAGCGCCCCGGCCTCTACGCTGACCCTGAGTTCGCCGCCGCGATGGAAGAACTCACGACGCCCGGTGAATCGCCCTTCATCCCGCTCTCGGATGCTGCGCGCGATCTCGTGCGCGACACCGCTGGCGCGAAGTATGGCCCCGACTTCACTGCGGAGGAAGCCGCGCAGGTGGCGATGAACCTCAACGGCGGGATCACGAGCGCCTACCAAGACCAACGCGAGCGCGAAACACACGCCGGATGGATTGCGAGCGCCGCGAAGATCCTGGAAACCGACGGCCTCGACAGCGTGGTGCGTGAACTACTAGCCGACCCGGCGCGACTGAGCTTCAACCCGGTGAAGGTGAAGCTCGCGCAGATGGCGGCAGACCAGCTTGCGCAGCGGGCGCTTCTCCAGCGCTCACCAGCCGACCGCGAGACAGCGGAGCGCTTGTTGTGGGCCTACAACGTGACCGGCACGCAGGCAGGCCGCGCCGTGGCTGCGCGTGATCACGTTCACGCCAGCACGGAAGAGTTGCACCGCCGAGCGATTGCCAACATGCTCTTCACGCCGCCAGCACACAAGCGAGCGCAGATCGAGAAGGCGATCACGCTCAAAGAGAAGAACGAGCGCATCGCCGAGCTTGAGCGGAAACTCACCGACACGCGAGCGCAGCTTGAAAGGCAGCTTGCGGAAATGACCGACCGCTCAGCCCAAAACAGCGAGTTCTTGGCAACACTGGCCGGGAATCTGGCCAAAGCTCGCGCGGCAGCAAACGCCAAGGTTGCGGCGCTCAACAAGCAGATCGCCGAGCTTCGCGGGCAAAAGGATCAATCGCAGCTTCTCGCCGAGGCAAACGCCGCGCGCATCGCCGCCATAGAGGCCGGGTTGCTGCGCGATTACGGTCTGACGCTTCACGACTTGTTCGTCTCGCGCGAGGCGCTGGTTAGGCTTCGCGGCTCCGCCATCGTGAAGAATGCGCTCACAGGCTTCAACCAGAAGGAAGCGCTCGCGCAGCGGCTCCGCATGGAAGGCAAGAGCGACAGGCAGATTCAGAAACAGACCGGCATCAGCGAGAAAGCGCTCGCCGACGTGTTTGCGCGCGTCGATGAGGCGCTGACCAAGCAGTTGGAGCCGTGGCTTGATCGCGGGTTCAGCCTGGGAGACTTCGAACAACTGGACGACCAAGGCAACCGCATCGACCCGGCCAAGATCATCGACGACAAGGGTAATCTCCTGGGGGCAACGCTCCGCGCAAAGATCACGCCCGAGGAAAAGGCGGCGCGCTTGAAGTCGATCCTCGGTGCGATCAACTCGACTACGGAGGCTCGCAATACCGGCGCGCTCAAGCGCACCGCCCGTTTCGGCGATGGCAACAATGGCTTTGGCTTCGACCTCAACCGGCCCGAGCACGCCGCAATGGTCGCTCGCGCCATCCAGCGCACCGACGGCAACGCCTCCGACATGATCTATGAGTATTGGATCAACGGCTTGCTATCTGGCCCGGCCACACAAACGGCCAACATCGCAGGCAACACCGCGTCGATGGCGCTGGAGTTCGCGATTCAGCGCCCGCTTGAGGCGATGATCAACGCCACGATCTTCCGTGACGCCGCTGGGGCTCAGCTTGGCGAGTTCCGCAGCATGGCCAAGTATGCGAGCGGGATCTTTGCCACGGCGGTCAACCGTGCAAAGCAAGCGTGGAGAACGGAAATAAGCACGTTCGATGCCGAGCGCCTCGATCAGCCGCTTGTCATTCGTGGCGGCGGCAGCAAGATCGAGTCCGAGCAGTTTGTGATTGGCGGCACTCCTGGCCGTGTGATCCGCACGCCCTCGCGCTTGCTCAACTTCGCCGACGAGTTCTCGAAGTATCTCATCGGCGGGCTCGAAGCTGCCGCGCAGGCGCACCGGCTGGCCAAGGCCAACGGGCTGACCGGCGAAGAGTTCGATAAGTTCGTTGCTTCCCAGGTTAATACCAACGGCTCCCAGGCGTGGCTTGCGGCGGTGGACAAGGCGCACCGCCTGACGTTCACCTCCGAACTGCCCGACATGCTCAAGAAGGCAAACGACATGCTGCGTGATCGTGCGACGACACCGGGCGGGGCCGCACTCAAGTTCTTCCTGCGGATGGTGTTCCCCTTCGTGCGGACGCCCTACAACATCTTTGCCACCGGCTTGCGCAAGACGCCACTCGGCACCCTCCGCATGGCTGGCAAAGCAACCGCTGGCCTTGTGGACTCGTGGAAGGGCACGCGCCCGTTCTTTGACAGCTACCCGAAAGCCGCGCTCGCTGGCGACATGGCCGAGCAGTTGGTGGGATGGGTGGCAGCGCTTGTGCTGGCAGGCATGGCCGAGGGCGATCCTGACGACGAGCGGAAGCATATTCTCATCACCGGCACGCGCAGCCAAAACGACTCGCGCGGCGAGGCTCAGCTTCTCAACCGCACACGCGGCGGCGAGACGACAATCTTGATCAACGGCAAGCCGGTGTTCAACTACGGGCGAATTGAGCCGTTTGCGACGGTGATCAGCACCCTTGTGGATGCGATCCGCGAATGGAAGAAGGTAGCAGGCGGCGAGCCTCCAGCGAAAGCCATCGAGAACGCCACGCGCGCACTTGCTGACCAAGCTCGGAGCAAGACGTTCCTCCAGGGCTTTGACGGCTTGATGCAACTCATCGACGGGCGCACGCGCTCGCTCCCTGACGCTGCCGTGAAGGCCATCGTGACCGGCGCAGTGCCAAACCTTGTGCGCCAACCGCTGCGCAACGTTGATGGCTTTGCCCGCGATACCCGCAACGCGCCGTGGTATTACCAAGCGCTCCCGCTCGCGAGCTTGGCAGAACCGCTCTACGACCTGTATGGTCGTCCGATTGTGAAGGATTTCAGCCCGCTTGGACGCCTTGCGCTTGGTAGCGCCACAACGAAGATTCAGCCAATGCAACCGGCAGACCGTGCGCTAGAACGATGGAACAAAGCCCACGAGGGCGACCCGCAACAGCAATACAACCCGGTTCACCCAAGCGTATTCCGCTTCAAGGACGCGCAGGGCAAGTGGCAGCAGATGCGGCCTGACGTGATTGCTCGTTTCCGGCGTGATGCCGGGCGCGCTTTTGCTGCGGATGCCATCGCGCAGTTCGCCAGCCCGACGGCACCGGCTGCGGAGGAAGTTCGCGGGCTCCGCTCGGTGAAAGATCGCTCGTATGACGCGACCAAGAAGAACCTGCTTGGCGCTGGCGTCCAGCCTCCGAAGGTTGCGCGGCCTATGCCGACGCTGGCCGAGGTGTTCGGGCAGCGGTTGAGGTAGGTGCTTGCAAGCTGGCCGTGCAAGCAGGGCGCTTGCGCGGCGCTGGTGTAAGTATCAGCCAGATGCGCGTGCGCTTGCCCGTCGCTAGACAAAGAGAGTTCCGCCATTTCTTGAGCCATCCATGCTCGGCTTCGCGCTCCACATGTTTGCCGCAAGCGTGGCAAAAATACATACCAACCAAGCGGTCTGACTGTCTTCTGCTTGCTTTCATAGATCAGTGGCGGCGATGATTTTGGCGGCTTGTCATGTGCCAGCCGTGGCAGACTTCACAGGGATAAGGACGAAGGAACGACGTGTTGGCACCACGTTGTTTGCGGCGCTTGATGGCATTGCGGCATTGGTCCTCGCTCTCATAGGAGAGCTTGCCAGCCGACTCACAATGCTTGAGTGTGACCGGGGAGGCGTAAATGGGTTCGTGAACGGGATCGCAGGAGGTAGGGAGGTTGTCGAGAATTCGGAGGATGCGCGCGGCGTCCTTTTGTTTCCGTAGGTTCATGGTGGGGTTGCGCCCGCCGCACGGATGCACGGCGGGCGCGTGGGGTTACTCGGCAGGGGTTTCGGCTGGCGCTTCGCCTGCGGCCTCGGTAGCGGCGACAGGCACAGCGTTGCCAACCGGCTCCGCCAAAACCGCTGTTTCAGCAGCAGGGGCATCGGGTTCAGGTTCCACCAGAACGCCTGGAGGTGGCACGACTGGCCCGCCGCCAGGGAAAACGACAGTCACCGGCTCGCTTGCGGGCGCTTCAACGGCAAGCGGAGTGAGCTTGTAACCGCTCTCGAACACGTCGGCGGGGCTCCAAGACTCGTAGCCGTCGGCATACTTCACGTAGTAGCCGCCGACCAGGGGCTTGTGCTTGCCCACGTATTCGGCAGACACACGGATAATGGTCGTTTCGGGGCCATTGACTTCGGCGGTGGGGAAGATGACAACCAGATCCGTGATAACGGGAGTGCCCTCCATCGCGGTTTGCACCGGGCGAAGTTCGACGATTTTGCCAGCCTGAACGGTTTTGTGGCTGGTGTAGAAGGGTAGTGCTATGGGTTCCATGTGCTTGGTGTTGTTTGCTGTTACGGGAGGGTGAAATCAGGGCGGTGCATCGTCGTTCGCGTTGGCTTTGAAGTGCTCCTTGGTGTAGGCTTCGATGGTTTGAATCTGTTGCTCGGGCATGGTGGCGAAGTTCTTGATTGCCCGGTAAGCCGCGATGCGCTGGTCGCGCTGCTCGGGTGTCAGATCGGACTCCATCACTTGCTGCGTGAGTTTCGCCATCTCGTCGCGCATCAAGCCCGCCATCCGCTGCCACTGTGGCGAAGCGCGAACGTCTCGGAACTCTTCAAGGTTCCGGTAGGCTTGTTGCACGGGGCCGATGGCGACAGGTTCGCTCATTCAGTCGTGTGGAAGGTTGGGATTGTCCCGCGCGGCGTGTGGCGCGTCCAGATAGCGAGGGCGGTGAACCAAAGGCGTTGTTTCATGCTGGTTACTGTTGCGGCGGTTGCTTGGTCTGCTGCTGTTGCGCCTGCTGCATCATCGCCTGTTGGTAGGCGACGACCTCTTCGGCGGTCGGGATCACAATCAGCTTGTCCACGTTCTTGATTTTTAGCTTGCGGAGAATCTGCCGGTAGATCGGTGCAACGCGCGTCTGCATCAGCGGGGCGAGGCTGTAATAGCGCTCCACGGTGTCGCGCGCCTGGGCGTTGGCTTGCAGCTCCTGCGCGTCGTTGCTGGCGTTGCCGGTGACTTCGAGGCTGATTCGCCACTTGTAGCGCTTGGCATCCAGTTTCTTGAGCGACTGTAGCGCCAAAAGACCATCCTCGCCCTCAACCTCGAACGCCTCTTCGTCGTCCATGTGCTCGATTTCGATGGCCAGCGACCGCTCGACAATCTGCGTGATCGGCTGCTCCATGTTGACGAGGATCGGGTTAAACATCTCCCGCCCGGTGTTCTCGTTGAGGTTCGCGCCAGTCGCGGTCTCCACGGTGTTCAGGCCAGCCATCGCCGCGTCATTTGGTCCCGCCGTGCCTGAGAGGTTGGTCATCATCTGGTTGGCCACCGACATGATGGCTTCCAGCTTCGCGCCCTTGAATTCGTTGAGCGGGATGCGTTCAACGATTCGCTCGGCGGGCAAGTTGGGATCGAGCTTCCGGTAGGTGGTGCCAGCGTTCAGCCTCAACGCCGGGTTGTTCTGACCCTCCTTAGTCTGTTCCGAATTGAAGAACGTGACCGTGCCCGCTTCGGATAGCGACAAATCCCAACGGTTGATGGTCAGGTCGATGAATCGCTGGAGTTCCCAAAAGATTTCGACGGCACCAATACCATGCCAACATCCGTCAATTTGCCACCACGGGTTGTTGTAGTATGGCCGCTTCCCGTCGTCATAGACGTTCGCAACGTGGTCGTAGAGGATTGGTCGCTTGGTGTCGCGGTCGATGAGCAGGTGAACGTTGTCGAGGCGTCCGGTTTGCGTGGCGTCAAACCACAGATGCACCTCGGCCACGCGAATCACAGGGTCGGCGCGCTCCTGGCGGTTCACATCGGCACCGGCCTCAACCTTGGTCGGGGCTGACGACGAGCGCGAGTTGCTCGATGCGGTGCGCAGGTAGTCGAGCGTGCGCGGGTAAAGCTGTTCGTCCCATCGGCCAGCCTCCTGCATTCGCTTGATGAACTCCGTGACAATCTCGATGGCCGTCATGTCGTAGTATTCGACAATGCAATCAGCGGCTTTGCCCTGGAGGTCCGGCGCATCGAGCGGCGCGAGGAAGTTACGGAAGTCAACCGGGCGCGCATCGCTGCCGCTGTAGGTGGTGACATCGCGGCGAATCTTCATCTCGGCGAACGTGTAGCCTTCGGGCTGCGGCGTCTGTTTGTCGCGACTGAGCACCATCTGCCCATCCGCGTTCAACTCCCATTGATCTTCGCCTTCCGTGATCACCTCGCCGGATACATCGCGGATAGGCTTGCCATCCGCCCCAATCGCAACGGTGGCATACGTCTCGTAGCTGTAACCCTCGTGACGATAGCCCGTCTTTACTACGCACTCGCCACGGATGCCCGCGAGTTCGACGGACTTCATGCCTTTATTCCGCAAGCCCGCCTCTTTGAACTTGAGTTGCGCCCACGAGTTCGCAGCATCGGACAACGCGGGATCTTGTGCGCCCTTCGGCTTGGCCGTCGCCCACGAGTCGGAGCCGAAGAAATGGTTCTGCGCGCGCGAAACCATCTGCTGCGCGCTCTTTCGCGTCATCGGGAAATGGATGTTCTGGCCCTGCTTGTAAATCCCCTCGGCACCGCGACGCCAGTTGAATTTCATGTGATACACATGATCGAAGAAAAGGCGCTTCTCCATCCACGTCAGATCATCAAGCGAGAACGTCGAGCCGTTCACGAGTGACGCGAAGCTGGCCTTGCCGTCGCCTTGAACCTTGTCGTAGCCCATCGCGCTCTCAAGCTCGCCAGCACGACGGAAGACGTGATCAACGAGGATTTGTTCTTGCTCGCGGTCCAATTCGAGCGCCCCGCGAAAGATCACCTGCGGCGTGTGGGCATCTTCGGTCAGCGCAAGATAGGGCTGGCCTTCGAGGAAGGCGGCAATCTGTGAATCGGCGGTCAACGTGCTCATTGTTGCATGGTAATACTAGCCAGCATTTGACGCTAGAGCTTTTCTGTCTGCCTTCCTTCGCAGCCGCTCGGCGTTCTTGTGATCCCATTTGTCTGCAAACGTGCGTGCAGCCCAGTCTTTCGCCCGCTCAACCATGCGTCCCAGCGCTGATTTGAGTTCAGGCGTTGCTGATTCATCGAGATGCACATGGACGCTCGCCAGTTCTTCGTCTTCTGCAATTTGCTGTAAGGTCATAGTGGTCTTGGGTAATTCGAGCCGAACAAATTTGCTGGAGACAACGCTCGAAGGTCGTCTGTCGCATGGTTGAAAGTCTATCGCTCGCGTGTCTCAGCAAAAGCGTTCGGCCAAGAAACAAAATCACCCGCATGATTGCAGAAGAACCTAGCTTTTGGACACAGTTTGCTCTCTCCGACGTAGCTGGGGTTACTCTCGCTGGACTCGTGGGCTACTTTGCTCACGTCTGGCAGAGCAGCCGCCATGAGGTTACAGAGACCGCCAAGCGCTATATCGACCTTACTCTTGCTCGCACCAACATTCCCTACACGAAGATTTGTGACCAGCTCGAAGCCCTCAGAACCGCTGGGGTTCATCTGTTCACCGCGCAGAGCCAGTTTCGCCGATTCTTTGCTTACCTTGATGCTCGCCGCATTGATCATCCTTGGAAGTCTGACGATTTGTTCCGCCAGATTGATCCGCTCGCATTCTTTCTCTACACTAACCACCACGCCTCTAGATTCGACAATCCAGAGTGGGTTTACGAGGTTGTGAAGGATTTCATGCTGGGAACAAAGAAAGAACCCAAGAATGATATGGCGAAGCCATCTCCAAAAGATGAAGACACCTAATCCAACAGCAATTGCGAATGCCAACCTTGGATCGACGTAACCACCATCCGCAACGGGGCCGAACAAAACGGATGCAGATAACCGCTCTGGGCTATCTGTCGTATTTGCCACGTCTTGGGTTCGCGGTATCTGATCCGAGACGTTATGCTCTCCGCGTAGGTAGCCCACAGGAAAGCCGAGACCTTCACTGACACGCTCGTCGATTCTGCGGAGCGCTGCCTCTTCCTCTGGTGTTGGTGGCGTTGCGTTCACCTCGTCGATCCAGTCCAATAGTGCTTCTGCGCTTTCTTCATTGTGGTCGATGACGGCTTGCGGTGTCGGGACGGGCAGTTCATCCCACATTCCGCCGATGATGCGACGAGCTTGCCGGAGACCTTCAATTATGCCGCTCCAGTTGGAGAGCATTGACTCTGTAGCTGGCTGGTTGATCCACGTCTCGACTTGCTCATATCGTGCGATGATTCTCAGTCGGGCTTCAGCGAGCGCATTGCGTTGCTCATCCCGCGCCGAACAGGCGGCGTGATAATACACGAGCACGCGATCTGGATTCAGGTATGAATGAGCGCCTCGAATGCTTGATTGTGCCGCCTTGAGGATTTGCCCCTCAAAGACACAGAATCGCCCGTGTTCGATTTGAGCCTCGATGTTTGCCCACTCTTGGGAGTTCGCCATTTTGTGCGCTTCCTCGCCGCAAATAGTGCGGGAGCCGTCTGGAAGAATGATGATTTCGTTCATGGTGTTTTCGGTGTCTGGGGTGATTCAAAGAAGCATAACAATAAAAATGCAGGCAACGCTCTAGGGCGTCTTTGTTGTATTCGGCACGCTGGGTTCGCGTGCCTGATTTTTGACGTTCTCCCTCCGCTCTGTGCCAGGCTGCGATGTCTGCGAGTTCCAGAGAGCTTTCACCGTGGCGGCTACGTGAGCATCACGCCCAGCATCATCCCTAGTGCGTCCAGAGCAGTCTAGCGATGGGCCTGCATGATGGCACTTCCAACATTTGATATAGACTGGCCCCTTTAGTTCATTGCCGCCACGGATGGACATTGCCACCAGCTGCTTCAGTGTTTCGCCTCCTTTCCTCTTGATGGGTGTTTGGAACCCAAGATTATAGGAGCCGCACGAAGGGCAGGCGATCATCTCCATGCCGAAGATGAACTTGCATTGCTCTTTGGTTTTATCGCGTTGATGGAACATAGGTGGTAGATGTCTTTGATGGTGTCGAAGTCTCTCCGCCAGGGAGAACAAACCTACTGCTGGCAACGGGCCGTCCGCAGCGGGTCTGTGATTGCGGTGTCCTCTCCGGCCCGTGCCAGAGTAGGAGCGTTCGCCTTCTCGCCGTGGAGCGGGCAAAGGCCGCTGAAAACATAGATGCCCTTCAGCCCCATGAATCCGTTCCCGTGGCAGTTGTCCATTCGTGGGCATGTGCAACCCGCGATCACCGCCGCTTGCGATCCTGGTGCGGGATGTAATTCGTTGAGGCACTTGCCTTGGGTCTCGCACTGCAAAGCGTGTTCACAGCGCGCGCAACAGGCGAACAAATCGGATGCAGCCAAGCTCGAAGGTGTCGGTGTAGTATTCATAGTTTTGTGCTCGCTGGCTGATCCGAAGCGTTCGCTGAACTGAATCCATGTCCCACGAAGTAGCGAAAACACTCTATGATGCCAGCCACGAGGCGGGCCAGAAGTTCGAGTATTTTATTACTGGGGCCATTGGAGCGATGTTTGCCTACAGCGTCCAGAACTACACGCCAGCAGTCCTTGGATGGACGCCGCAGACGCTGGAGCCAGCAGCGATTTTGTGCTTGGCCGTATCGTTCTTCTGTGGACTGAAAAGACTTGAAGCTCATTATCATCATTTGGGAATCAGCTATGAAAAGAATCAGGCTCTCGGAGACGCACAGGAGATTCAAAAGGCACTGAAACAGGCCGAACCTCATCTTGGGGCATTACCTCCACTTCAACAGGAATACATGGACGGATGGCGCAAGAAGATGGAGGCTCAACACAGTCGAGCCAAGTCAGCCGATCCAATACTGGATAAGCTAGACCGGCAGATGGGATTTCTATATCACTCCCGAAACCGTCTGATGATGGCGGGATTCCTACTTTTGGTGTGTTCAAAGATTGGAACCCCATATTTTTCTCCCACAGATAAACCAAAAGTAACGGTGCCAACAAAAGACCAAGGAACGTCAAAGCCTCAGAAGGAACCCAATCACCCACAACCAACAGCGAACAAATCGGATGCAGGCAACGGCTCGTAGGCTGTCTGTCGTGTAAGCCGCGTCCTGCGCTCGCCGTCGCCTGATCCGAGACGTTCGTCTCCTCGCGGTAGTTCGGCCATTCGCCGTTGTCGTCGCTCGCGCACCAGATGGTTCCGCCCGTTTGGTTGAGTGCCATCTCGTTCAGTCGCGAAATCAGTGACGAGCCGAGCCCCGAGTAACGTTCGTTGCCCTGGCCAAGCTCGCCGTATTGCTGCCCTTCCTCGGTTGTCCAGTTGCCAATCAGCACCGTCGGGCGCTCGTTGGCGTATCGGTCGTCAACGATGGACTCCAGAACTGGCAAGTGCTCATCTTTCAGCCGGTGGCACTCATCAAGCGCGAGGAACGACGCGGTTTGGAAGCGGAGTAGCTTGGCCTCGCGGTCGAAGCCGACGACCGATGAGCACGCATCGAACGCGCGAGCATAGAGCCCGGTGCGATAGCCGTTTTGTCCGCGCCAATGCGCCATAAACGTCGCTATTTGCGTCTTACCCCGGCCACGATCACCAGCCAGCACGAGCAGGCGACCGCCGACGCTCCACTTCGGAGCGAGCCGCGCGGCAATGTCAGCACCACGGCCACGCATGGCCGGGATCTTCGAGACGTGGCGGGACGGCCACGAGGCATCGAGCGCGAACGTGCGCTTTGGCTTCTCGTCGCGTGACTGAGCGCCGCAAACCGTGCAGTAGGCGACAAGTCCGCGCGCCTTGAAGGTCTCGCCGCATCCAGCGCACTGGCGCTGCGTAGTGGCCTCCATCTTGCGGAGCGCGGCGGAGAAATCGAGCAAGCCGTTTGCTTTGGGTAAGCTGCCGTCGAGCGGGGTGGTGAAATCGTCTTTCATTAGATTGTGATGGTTGAACGGTTCTTGGTGTCGGATGGCTTGGCGATGGCGGTCGGCTGGCGAGCCGCAGTCTTGGGCGCTCGTAGCTCGGTGAGATTCGGGCCGCGCCACTCGCGGGCGATGGCCTCACGAAAGCGCTCGATCACAGCAGGCCAGCCGTGGACCTCGGCAGCGGTGATCGCGCCTCGAATCGTCATCTCCGCG
>JADJVV010000012.1 GCA_016710435.1 Hyphomicrobiales bacterium
CACGGACGCGCTCACGGCACAGGCGGAGCCCTGGGATGCCATGGACAAGGGAGCCTTCCCGTTCCCGGAGTACTTCCCTCTCTACCGGGTGACCTACAAGGCATCGGTCGCCTACACCGGAGTCACTGGCCGGGTTCGCATCGAGAAGGTCACCAGCGTTGCCCAGGGAGGCGAAAGCGGAGTCTCGGGAGCCACGGTGCACAACTCCCTGAGTGGTCGCGATGCGATCGACGCGCATCCAGCCCTCTCGATCACTGACATCTACAATCTGACCAACGGGGCCCTCCTCAAGAAGATCTCCACCGGAGTCGTGGCGGCCACGGCCGCGGATCTCCCGGCGCACGCATCGCGCCACCATTACGGCGGATCCGATGCGCTGACAGGGCAATCCATCGGAGGACTCCGCGTATCGGACAAGCCGACATTCGCAGGACTGATCTCAAAGGTGACTGGAACAGCTACCGACATCGATTTCTACAGCCTGGGCGGATACCGGCAGATGTCGTTTCGATGGAGCGACACGTCACAGCAACTTGAACTCTTCTCCTCGAACGATACTGGAGTAGCTCGCGCGAATCGGATGCTGATTCCGCGCTCGTCATCTTCGCCGGTTTCGATCCTTCTTGGATTGACAGTTACTGGCACGACGACTCTTGACACGTCTCTCTCTGGGATGCTGAAGGCTACAGCCGGAGTTGTTTCGGCTGCAAGCGCAAGCGATCTTCCGCTTCATGCTTCTCGTCACCACTCTGGGGGGTCTGATCCACTGGCTGGCCAGTCGATCGCAGGACTCCTCACCAATAGCGTCCCAACATTTGCTGGACTCAACCTGAAGGTTTCTGGAACAGCAGCCGATCTCAACTACCAAAGCTTGGCTGGTGTTCGCCAAATGTCTGTCCGTTGGAGCGACGCGTCGCAACAGATCGAGGTATTCTCTTCGAATGATGCTGGTGGATCGCGTTCTAATCGAATGCTGATTCCGAGAGCAGATGCATCTCCAGTTCAGATCCTTCTTGGCTTAAAGATCACTGGCACAACGACTCTCGATACCAGTTTGACGGGGATGTTGAAGGCTACGGCCGGAGTCGTGTCAGTTGCCGGCGCATCCGACCTTCCTGCGCACGCCTCACTCCACCAGTGGGATGGAGCAGACCCGATCCAGGGGCAACTCCTGCTTGGGCTTCGCGCGCACGAAACTCCATCATTTGGAGGGATCCAGAGCGGATCTGTAACTGGATATTTACCTATCCGCGGAAATACTGGCGTAGAAATCGCAAGGTTCAACGCTGATGGATTTATTAGCTATGGCGATATTACGCTAAGTGGCGACTTATCAATCGCAAATCTTAGCGGAGTTCTTTATGCGGCAAATGGAAGAGTTAGAGTAGCGATTGGAGCTGATCTTCCTGCGCATACGCATTACACGACAGATGTATCCGAAGGAACAAATCTCTGGTTCACATACCAACGAGCCCGTGATGCGATAAGCGGAAGCCATCCAATGTCAGTGGTTAATGGCGTTGTTTTGCACGCAGACACTGATGGATATAGGCACGTTCCGGCAAATGGTACAACAAATAGCGGAAAGTTCCTTGTATCTGGCGGATCGGCTGGATCATACACATGGGAAACAATCGCGGCAGGAAGCCTACCGGTTCACGCATTCAGACACCATTACAATGGATCTGACCCGCTTGCTGGGCAGTCGATTGCAGGTCTACTTATATCTAGCTCTCCTGAGTTTGCTGGATTGAAGATTGGGTCGATAAGTGGAATCTTGAAGGCGACGGCAGGAGTTGTTGGCGTTGCTAGCGCAAGTGATATTCCAGATCATGCTGGAAGTCATTACTGGGATGGTGGAGACTCTATTCAAGGACAGAGCCTGGCTGGCCTTCTTCCATCATCTAGCCCTGCTTTTGCTGGACTGACCGTTGGATCGCTTACCGGAATGATTAAGGCTACGGCTGGCGTACTAAGTGTTGCTAGTGGAAGCGACATTCCTGACCATGGATCTCGCCATCATTATACTGGAGCAGATCCTATTACTGGTCAATTGCTTTCTGGACTTCTTGTGACGAGCACGCCAAGATTTAATGGGGTTAACCTACAGGGAGCAACATCAGATTATTCCAGCCTTCGCTTCTATGATAATTCAGGAGTTCTAAAGCATCAGATATTTAGGGCATCAAACTCAAATGGCGGAGTATTATCGATAGTTGGGGCTTCCTTAACGGACTATAGGATTACTATCCCATCGCTTGGAACGCTTCCAATCGAAATCGATGGAGGTATGAAGTTTTTCAGCGGAGATCTAACGCTAAATACTTCGCTGAATGGGATGCTGAAGGCTACATCGGGTCTTGTCGGAATTGCTGGAGAGTCTGATCTTCCAGGAGGACCATACCTTCCTCTTGCTGGCGGAAAGCGAATCAGCGGGTGGGTCGCCTTTGATGCTGTGCTTTATGCCACAGACTCGATAGGGTTTTCAGGATACACAATGGGTCAGCTTGGAATGGAATTGTATACCGCATATTCCATCTATGGAGACGTCCAGTATACGATTGAATCTCCAACTAACATCGATAATGTTGTCAGCTTTGAGAGCAAGGGAACTTTCAAATTCAAGCCAAAGCTGTTTTCGTCAGGCTTCGAACTACCCGTGCTCGGGGCGCAAGAAGTCATCATGCTGGTTGGGGATACGGGTGCTGACAACCCGTACTACTGGTACACGGCGACTCAGAACGTGAGGTATCGAGATGGAGGGGCTACCGTAAGCGTGTCTGCTGGCGGGAACGCCATCAACGTGGACGCCAGGGGCAAGTGCATGATTCTTGTCGGGCCAACGACAAACTCCTCAGACCAATGCTCCCTCTACATCGTTTGAGGGTATATTTCCGGGAAGGAGGGATCTCATGCCACAGATCAGCGTCAACTTGGACCAGACCACCCACGACCTATTACAGGCGGAGGCCCACCAGCTCGGAGTCTCCCTGGAGGAGGTCGCTTTTGGTGACCGTCCCGTGAAGGATGTCGCCAGGGAGAAGCTTCACCAGGCGCTTTCCCGCGATTTCGATGCTGGAAAGATCCCGTCCGAACTGGTCGCTTCTGCCATCGCCTTCGGGCTGAAGGTAAAGGCTGACCGCGAGCAGTCCAAAGCCAAGGGAGTTGTCTGATGAGCAATATCCTCCAAGGGCTCACCAACGAGAAGGCCAGCCAGATCGTCATCGCCATGAGCATGATGACCGGGCCAGGGGCGGAAAGCCGTATTGAGTTCGTGGCTGAGCTCCGCAAGCGGTCGCTGGCCAAGACCCTCGACAAGGACATCGTGGTCACCCGCCGCGTGGCGACCGACTTCCGCAACGGCATCATGTCCGGAGTCCAGGAGAAGGGCCGTACCGACATGGAGGCCGCCTTGCTTCTGGAAGTGGCATCCACGTTGGGAATCCGGTCCTGGATCAAACTCCCCCAGGCAGAGGAAGCCAAGGACGAGTTCGACCCGCCAGAAAACATCCCATTCGACGGAGCTGAATAATGACTCAGGCCCAACAGAAACAGGTTTCGGTCGCAACTCTTGTCACGATTTGCACCCTGTTGGGCGGAGTCGCCGGGGGAATCCTCACCGCCTATAAAATCGGTGACGATCGGTACACGCGCAATGAGGTGACCGCCCAGATCAAGGAAAAGCTCGACAATCTGGAGAAGGGGCAGGATCGTCTCGAAAAGAAGATTGATATGCTTTCCCAACCACTTGCACACAAGGCGGACTGACCATGCTTCTCGAACTTCTCAAGAAGGCCACATCGACGGTTGCTCAACCAGCCGCCAGCGAGTGCAAGAGTTTCGACTCGCGCGAGAAGGGACTCCGCTCCGTTCATTCCGTGAAGACCTTCACGATCGCCGGTCCGAATACCGGGACCTGGTCGGCAACGGTTGTCGTCGGAAGTACTCCGGACGGCAAGGGGTGGAGACCAACCACCAAGACCTACATCATCTCGAACTCGACTCCTGCGGTTGATGATGCTCTGGACATTGCTGCCGACAACTGGGGAGCCTGGATCACCGCGTACTCCGGCGATGCAAATGTGCTCGGTTCCAATGGATGGCAGGGGATCAACGTGATGGTAGAGGCGTAATCATGGGAACCCCATGGCTTCAGCCGACTCAGGATCCCTCCACCAACACCACCCGGTTCGATGGGGAGGTAGAGGTCGCCGGAGTAGTCACCGATTCCCTTGGCTGGCCAGCATTCCGCGACCGGTACGAGCTGAATTTCCCGACGCTCGCAGATACCGACGTCTGGACAACGGAAAAATTTCTGACCGCGTATCAAAACGGGGCAGTTCAGACGATCGTGATCCCAGCCAACACGTTCACAGCCAACACCATTGGACGCACGCTGAATTTCGTCTTCGATCTCGGGCTCCAATTTGTGCTCCCAACTGACGCGCTCGCCATGAAAATCTACGCGAACGGCGCTTTGCTGGGATCCGTCGGAATCAATCTGAGGCAAACTGCGAACCTGCCGAGCGGACGCGCTCACATCCTGAAAATCGATGCATCATTCATGCAAACTGGATGGACGGCAGGAACCACCTCAGCATCGGGCCGATTCCATGGGAAAAACTCGCTCTATCCGCAGGATGGCGTGACCGGAGACATCGACATCGGCGGGTTAGTCAAATCCTCCGACGGAACCCCATCGTTCAACGCAACCGTCGATCAAACCATCACCATCGGTCTAACCTGGAACACCCGTGGGAATTTCGGTGCAGGCGGGATCACTCGCGTCGGAAATCGTTTCATTTGGCCTACGGCGGCTGGCTCTGCGGTTGTCGGGGCGATCCTCGAAACCTCGTCGGAAAATGTTCTCGGATCCACTCGAAAAATTTATGCCAGGCTGAACGACAACGTCACGGTTACGGGGAATGCCACCGCCACGAATGGACTGCACGTCATCGCCGCAAATAATAGCGGGATTGTCACGGTCGGATATTTGGGGGGATCATACCGCGCAGTTGAACACGGGTTGACAACCGCACACCTTCAGGCGGCCTGCTACAACAAAGCAACGAAGACGTTTTTTGTCGCTGGCGTTGGTGGCGTGATTCTGAAATCGCTGGACAACGGAACCACCTGGGCGGCAGTCACAAACGCCCAGACGTGGGACATCTATTCAATGGTTCCATTTGGGAATGGTTTCGTGGCGGTCGGAAACTCCACCACCCAGTATCTGACCTCGTCCGATGGTGTCACTGTGACGACCGGTACCAATACGACGTCACAGGTCCTCCGGGCGGTCTGGATCAATGCTGCCGGAAATTGGCTGGCGGTCGGCGCTTCCAATGCGGCGCTCTGGTACAACGGATCCACGGTCGCTACCGGTAAAAGCACGGGGATGAATGCGTACTCCGTCTATTTTGACGAGGCCACATCCAAATGGTGGGTTGGCGGAACACAGCTATGGTCCACGTCTGATCCGTCCACGTCCGGCACCTACGCGCAGGCCACGCTCCCGTCATCCGGATTCGATGCCTGGACCGGTACTATTGGTGGGATCAACTCCAAGGGCACCTACATGATCCTCTGTAACATCGGAGGTACGCACGTTTTGTTCTCAACCAACTCCGGTACAGCATGGTCGCGACTCGGGTATAATAACGGCCTATGGTTCGGAGACTCGGCATCCATTCGGTTGGGGCTATGATCCGCCGCGCTCGTGGACTCTGGACCCTCCTCCTCAACCTTACCCACGGCAGCGCGTACCAGGAGGGGCAGGGGTGAGCTACATCCTCGGTACCCGGTCACGCGAGAATCTTGTCGGCGTCCATCCCGACCTCGTTCGCGTCGTGCTCCGTGCCATCGAGATCACAGCCCAAGACTTCCAGGTCCACGACGGAGTCCGCACGACCGAGGAGCAAACCGCCCTCGTTGCATCTGGGGCCAGCCAGACCATGGACTCCCGCCACCTGACGGGCCATGCGGTCGACCTGGTTCCGGTAGTCAACGGGAAGCTCCGGTGGGAGATCGTCCCGTGCTGCAAGATCGCGGAGGCGGTGCGCACGGCGGCCAAAGATCTCGACATCGCCATCCGTTGGGGCGCATGCTGGGACGCACGGCTGGACCTGTCGACATCCTCGACCGAGGACATTGTCGCAGGGTACGGGGAGAGGTGCCATCAGCTCGGAAAGCGATGCTTCGTTGATGGCCCTCACTTCGAGCTTCCGAAATCGGAGTACCCATGACCTTTCCGATTTCCAGGATCATCAAGGGTGACGAACGACTCCGTCGAATAGGCGCTCCTGTCCCCGATGGCTATTGGGACATCTCGATCGAGATCAAGCAGCAGGAATGGAACGGGATCGGATCCGACCGTGGCTGGTTGAAGGCGTTGGTCATGCCGACCAACTTCCTTTTCCCCTGGATGCTGGAGGCAAGCCTTCCTCACGACCTCTGGTGGGGCGTGTTCAACGATGGCAAGCGCGAGACCTTCGAGAAGTCCAACTGGGCATGGAAGGACACCTGCTACAAGCTGGCCGACGACTCGTTGAACTGGATGTGGCCCAAGGGATTCCGCGAGACCTTCCGGGATTCCAGGAAGTTCCAGTCCCGGCAGGGGTGGAAGATCCTGATGTCGGACAAGTGCTGGGAGGTTTTCCAGGAGTCGGCACGGCTGGTGGACGAGGGGTCGGAAACTACCGCTTGACCAGGTCATAGAACCTGGTCCTGCTTCCATCAAACCCCGCCATCGTTTCTCCATGAGGCCCACGCCTGTTCTTCGCCACCGACACCATGCGCTCCGTGTCTGGCGACATCGATGCCGGGTCCTGCCATAGGAAGATCACGATGTTCGCATCCTGCTCAATCGCCCCTGACTCCCGTAGGTGGTGGAGTGCAGGCCGCCCCGCCTTTGCGCCATCCCTGGAAAGTTGCGACAGCAGGATCACCGGGATGTCCAGGCTCATTGCCATCAGCTTTGTGCTCCTGGAGATCTTGGCCACCACGTCGTTGCGGCTGTCGCCATCCCCGTCCATGAGCTGGAGGTAGTCGATGCAGACGAGCTCCAGGCCACCACCATTCTTCATGGCCATCGCCTCCGCCTGAAGCTCCGACACCGTCGTGCAGTGCACAATCCGCAGGTTCTTCTCGCGGATCATCATGACCTCGCGGCATGTCGCCCACTCCTGCGGCGTCAGCGTGCGGTTCGCGATCCTGTCGATCGGGATGTTCGTGAGGATGGACATCATGTTCTCGATGAGTTCGTCCTCCGACATCTCCAGGCTGTTGATGAGTACCGGACCCACAAGCGACACGTTGCACGCGATGGCCAGCATCAGCGACGTCTTCCCTGCCCCGGGTGTTGCCCCAATGACGATCTGGTTCGTCCTGCGGATCTGGATGTAGTGGTCGAGGAACTTGAGTCCGGTCTTCAGGCACTTCGGCTTCTCATTGGTGAGGATGCGTCCGGCTGCCGCCATGATGCTTCCAGATCCCGCCGTACGCCCGGCTGCCATGTCCGTCAGGCGGGAGATACCCCTCCATGCTGTCTGGACAAGGTCGATCGCTGATCCGCCCTCCTGGGCCTCCGCAGCCAGCTTTCCGGCGAAGGTGATGGCGGAGCGGGAGATGGAGTGGTCGCGGACGATCTTGGCGTACCCCTGGAGCCCGATGTCGGAGACGTACTCGTCGGCAACCTCCATCAGCCAGTCGTCGCCGCCAACCTCATCCAGGCGGCCCTGGCGGCGTAGCTCCTCAGAGATGACCAGAACATCGCCCCGAAGACCGGAACCCGCCAGGTTGCGTGCGCAGGACCAAAGAACCTGGTGCCTGGGGATGTAGAAGTCGAGAGGGTCGACAGAAGCGAGGATGGCGGGGATGGCCTGGGATCCGCGGACGGCGGCGGCGATGATGGCGCGCTCGGCCGAGATGGAGTGGGGGGAAAGCATCAGTTGTCTCCGAACGGGGCGTAGGGTGCGCGTGCGGCGGTCTCGGCGGCACGGCGGGATGCGATGTAGGCGGGGCCGTGGTCCCGCTTCCAATTGTTCGAGCAGGTCCTGGCGCAACCCTTCCAGTTCTTGATGGGCTTGCCGTCCTTGAACTCCCAGTTGCCCTTCTCGTAGTGGGCGTAGGCGCTCTCGGCGTCAACGGCCGGCCACCAGGGGAACGTCTCCTTGGCGTAGGCATGCCACTCCTCGATGGTTGGTGCTGCTGGGAGCGAGGTTGGAGCTTTACGCTGACGCTGCCTAGCTTCAGCCTTTACGGGCGTGGGTTGTTGCTCCGGTGAGCTGACAGTTTTGCCTTCGCTGACGTTGCTTCGTGTCGCTGCGCTTTGTTCTTCAGAAGTAACAGATGAAGTAACAGATGTATGATCGTTCGCCGTCCCGGACGGCAATCGTCCGCCATCCGCGGCGGCAATCGAATCGGATTCCGGGCGGCAAACGAGAGCCTCCAAAACCTGGAAGTTGATCGAGTACCAGATGGTCGCCAAAGACGCTCCGCGCTTCAGGATTCCACGGCGCTCCTCAAGCACCCCGACCTCACGCAACTTCCTCCTGGCGCTCTCCTGGCGCTCGTTCGTCAGTCCGGTCTGCTTCTCCATCTGATCCTTGGTGCAGTACCACCAGGACTCCTTGTACCAGTTGTTGGACAGGTCCTGCGACGAGATAGCGCTTCCGAGCCAGATGGCGGCGTCCGACCCGAACGAGCGGACGATGTCGGCCGAGACGGCGATCAAGCGGAATTTTGAGGGGATCATCGAAACCTCGAAGATTGGGAGCCAGCCCCTGCGGTAGAAACCCTTCGTCCCCTTCAGGGATCTGGGCGCAGAGGCTGGCTAACCATTCGAACAAGTCATATAGCAGGTCGTTTCTACGCGGCCTGACCCATAGAAGATACTGCCGAAATTTATTTTCCGCAACCCCTTGTTTTCTGCGTACGCATATCGTATATTGTATGGACCAGGAGGGCGGCGAGCCCCGATGGAACCTAAGCCAAACCAGAAACACGGAGAGAACCAGATGTCAGCCACGCCATTCACCAGTCGCCTCGAATTCGTCCGAAACCCAGAAGGTGTTCTGCAAGCCATCAAGCTGCACAACGTCCGCCTGAGCTACCCGAAGCTGTTCAAGCCGGAAGCCGACAGGAACAACCCATCGGCCGTCCCCAAGTTCGGCGCGGTGTTCATCGCCAACCTGAGCGACGCCGAGAAGGGCGAACTCGCGAAGTTCCTCAAGGAGGCATCTGCCGAGGCATTCAAGAAGATGCTCCCGGCCGACAAGTACTTCGCCAAGAACGGCGACCTGTCCGGGAAGCCAGAGTACGCTGGCTGCACCACGTTCTCCGCCTCCGAAGGTGAGAAGAATCCTCCGAAGGTCTACAACCGCCACGGCATCCTGACCAAGTCGGAGATCGAGGTGTACTCGGGATGCATGGTGACCGCAGTCATCAAACCCTGGATCCAGAGCAACACCTTCGGCCA
Organism: Hyphomicrobiales bacterium; assembly: GCA_016710435.1. Classification (NCBI taxonomy): domain Bacteria; kingdom Pseudomonadati; phylum Pseudomonadota; class Alphaproteobacteria; order Hyphomicrobiales; species Hyphomicrobiales bacterium. The sequence continues at coordinate 9,476 of JADJVV010000012.1, forward strand.
GCGCATCAACGCTTCGCTCCTGGGAGTCAAGTTCGCCGGTGACAACGAGCCGTTCGGGCCTCCTCCTGTCGACGTCGCCACCATGCTCGGATGCGACCCGAACCAGGCGGACCCGATCGACTCGGTGATCCCTGGGTTCACGCCGTTCGCGAGCAACGACGACGACAGTTCACTCCCGTTCTGAAATTGCAGGAGGGATCATGCAATTCACCAGACACACCCTGTGCGGCCCGTCCTCCCTTGAGAGGCGGGCCCTCTGCCCTGGATCGCTTGCCCAGGAAAGCTGGCTCGACCGGGGAGACGAGAAGGACGAGGACGCTGATCGCGGGACAACCTGCCACGCAGCGATGGAGGCATTCGTTCTCGGGAGACCGGAACCAGAACTGACTGACGACGAAGCTCGCGACGTCAAGAAGGCCAAGGAAGCCCTGGAGATGCTCCTCATGGGAGATGTCATCCTCCAGGAGGAAGTTGCACCGAAGGTCCGCAAGACCAGAGGTGGCGCCAATGTCTACGTCGAACTCGAGCTCCTGGATCTTCCGTACTCCATGGAGTCCAACGAGATCGGAACGATGGATCTGGTCTTCATCTACGAGGACCACATCCTCCTCATCGACTGGAAGTTCGGCGGGTCATTTGTCCCGGCTCCAAAGTGGAACCTACAGCTCAAGGGGTATGCACTCGGCCTGTGGAATGACTTCCCGACCTTGCCCATCCACGTTGTCATCGTTCAGCCACAGGTGATGGTCGACTACCAGGTCGTCCCCTGGGTCTACGAGCCCGAGGAACGGGACGAGTTCTTCTCGGAACTGTCCGGGATCGTCTCCAGGTGCCACCGCGAGCCAGACCTGCTAGTCGTCGGGAAGGCTTGCCAGTTCTGCAAGGCCGCGCGCCACGTCACCTGTCCTGCCATCCAGCGGTCGCTGGGCGCCTTCGCCAGCATCAACGCCGCCGGAACCCAGTGCCTGGAGGAAATGAACTCGATGGAGCTGGGTCGCGTCATGGCCGCTGCCAAGGCTGCCGAGAAGGCCGCGACCGCGGTTGTTGCCCAAGCCAGGAAGCTGGCCATGGGAGGTAAGGCGATCGATGGCTGGTCCTGCAACCAGGATTCCTCCGGCTCCTACCGGCTCGCCAGGAAGGCGGCGTCGCCAGGATGGCCGAAGGATGCCATCACCCACGACTACTCGGACAACCTCCGGGAACTGCTGTTCAAGGATTGAATCCCGAACCGGCCCACGGGATCATGGGCCACCCACCACAAGGAGAACGAGATGAACAAGAAGCCAGCCATCGCTGCCCCCGCCGCCAAGAAGGCTCCCAAGCCTGCCGTCGCCACTGCGGTCGCCAAGCCGGTGCCCAAGGGAATTCCGGTCAAGGCCGTCGCTACCAAGAAGGCCGGGAAGAAGTAATGCCCACCTACACCGTCATCAGCAACGAGAAGAGCAACGTCGAGGCCGTCATCATCGCGCCCAACCGCGCTGCTGCCCGGGCCGCCGCCCTGGCCTCCGTGTTCACCATCCGCGAAGCCACCACCGAGGACATCGTGGACTTCACGCGGTCAGGCAAGGAGATCAAGCGGTACGCCCCGAAGGAAGCGAAGCCTGCGTTCGTTGACCCGAACTAGACCAACATCCTGGACGGCGATGCACAAACTTGAGCAACTGACGGACAGCGAGTACATCAGCCTGGCGGTCAGCAATGGCTGCCTGGCGTGCTCACTCGACCGGAACCCAGGGACGCCAGCAGAGTGGCACCATCCACGGGAAGGTGTTGGAAAAGGGGAGAGGGGGCCAGACCGCGAGGGCTACCCCCTTTGCCCTTCCCACCACCGAACCAGCGTTGGATGCTTCTCGATTCATCTGCACCCGCGCGAGTTCAAGCGGCTGTACGGAAACGACGAGAAGATGGCGAAGCTCACACGGATCGGGGTCCAGAGGATTCTCGATCGATCAATCGGAATGAGGAGGGCGAGATGATTTGGATCGGGGTCGACAACGGAGTCAGCGGAAGCATCGGGATCATCGGGACCGGACTCGAGCCAATGCTGGTGAACGCCAGGGAGTACACCAGGAAGAAGAAGCGCGGTGGCCTCGAGGTCGACCCGACAGCCTTCCTCCAGATCATCACCGAGCACGGCCCTGTTGCCGGCGTCATCCTGGAGAACCCATTCCGCGGGCAGCACAGGAACGTCGAGGTCAGCGCCGCCCACTTCGACTCCGTGGCCAGGACGATGATGGAGATCCACCAGATCCCGTTCGTCAGCGTTGCCTCCGGAGACTGGCAGCGCCCGCTCTTGAAGGTTCCTCCCCGGAAGAAGGGGATCAAGACCGACACCAAGCGCATCTCGATGGAGGCTGGCGTTCTCCGCTGGCCATCCCTGCGCGCGCAGATCGAAGACCAGGGCGACGCCGACGCGCTGTTCCTGGCTGTCCACGCCATGCACGAATTCCCAGGAGGCGGAGATGCCAACTTTTGATGAGCAGGAATGGCTTGACGGAAGAGGCTTGCACCCAAGAGAGGCCAGGGTTTTGATTGAAGAATTTCGTAAATCGAAAGCATCTGGAATGACAGTCGACGATTGGCTGAAAGCAAGATCGCAAGCGATGAAGGATGACGTTCCGCCACCTCCGCATCCAAGGGAGATGTCACCACCCGCCCAGAAGCACGATGCCCACTACCGGGAGATCGAGGCCATGGGCGTGGAGCCGATAGCTGTAGCAGAATCGATCATCGTCGCCGGCATCCCGCCAGAGTACCACGAAACGGTGCGCAGGAACTATTCCGCCGCGCTCGCTGTGAAGTACCTGATGCGGCTTGGTCACAAGGATGATGGGAAGAAGGAACTTGACAAGTCCGCGAACTACATCCATCGGGCTAGAACCGGAACTTGGATGTAAGTTTCTTCTATGGGGAAGACGTTCGCAAAGCAATGGTGCCAGCCAATCGAGAACCTTCCTGAAGACGAAAGGAAGAGGATCGCGGCCTGGGCGCTCGAGACGATCGACCGCGACTCGAGGTACTACGCTCCGCTTTGGAAGCGCGGACGGACATGCCTCGAGTACGTCGAGGGAAAGATCTTCAGCCTTGCCGAACTCGAGGAATTTGCCAACCGCGAAGTCGTCCCCATCCAAACTCCCGAGCTGAAGCCTGCCCTTGACTCGATCATGGGCGAGCTCCTAAACACTGGCAAGTCCGGCGCGGTCACCGCTGTCGGGCCTGAGGATGCCGCTGGCGCCAACGTGCGCACCGTCATCATCAAGGCTGTGGAGCGTGAGAACCAACTCCGCTTCCGGGAAGCCCAGATCGCCAGGGACACATTCACGACCTCCGTGCCTGGCTGGGCCTGGATCGAGGCCTACGACCCAACCAACCCAGACGAGCCCGGCCTCACAGTCCTCCAGGAGGAATGGGACGGGGTGATCCCCGACTGCGCCTGGACCGACCGCCAGATGCGAAACCTCGGCCACGCCACCCGGATCAGGCAGTGGTCGATCGAGGACATCGAGCGGTATGTCAAGGATCCCGAGATCCGCGCTAAGATGGTCTACGAAGCCGACAGCATGTCGACCACCCTGGGAGCCGACTACTCGGGCCGCGATACGATCGTGGAGAACATCCGCGCTTCCCGCCAGAAGTTCACCCAGACAGGGCAGCTTGCCGTATTCGAGATGACCCACTGGGTCAGGATGCGCATGGCCTCGTGGTATGACCCGGTCTCCGACGACTCCGGAATCATCCCGCAGAACTGGGGCCCGAACGAGATCAACTCCTGGATGCAGCAGAACCCGCAGATCCAGCTCCAGGAGAATGACAACCAGCGCGTCCTCTGGGTGACCACCATCACCTCGACCGGAATCCTGCTGGCCAATGGCCCGCACTGGCTCCAGGCAGGCGTCTTCCCGGGGATCCCTTGCGTCCCCGACAGGATCAATGGGAAGTGGGCAGGCCTCATCGAGTTCGTCCTGGACGTCGTGAAGGCTGGAGCCTACTCGGAAACGGAATGGGCGCACTCGGTTCGCACCCTGAACAACAACCTGCTGAAGGTGCGCAAGGGTGCGGTCGCCGACATGGATGCCTTGCGTCGCGAGATGGCAACGCCGAACGGAATCGTCGAGATAGAGATGTCGGCCGACATGGACAGCGTCCAGTTCGTGGAGAACAGGCGCGAGCAGAAGGCCTTCGCCGACTGGAAGGAATCCACCCGCGAGCAGCTCTCCCGCCTCCTGGTGCCCGACAACTTCGTCGGCGGCACCCAGTCTTCGCAGGAAGCGAACTCCGCGATCGAGACCCGCATCCAGCAGACGCTCTCCCGCCTGGCGCCCGTCGTCTGGGGATGGCACGCGTTCCGCCTTCAGATCCGCCGCGTGCTCACGAAGGCGATGCCCTACGCGATCACGACCCAGAAGGCGTTCAGGCACATCGACCCGAAGAATGGCGACCAAACGGTTGAGGTGAATACCCCTGCCGAGTACGACGTTTACGGCGATGTCGTCCGCACGATGAACAATCTCGCTGGCGACGAGTATGACTACATCGAAATCGAATCCGACGATTCGCTGACTGGCCAGGAATTCGAGCGCCAGCAGTTCGGCGCATTCATGGAGAAGTGGGGCAACCTGCCTCCTGACGCCCTCATCCAGGTCGCCAAGAACTACCCAAACGTCAGCGTTCAGCGTCTTGGCCGCGACATGGAAGAGTCCGCGAAGAACACGCCGCCTCCGGCTCCCGAAGTCAAGGCCTCGGTTACGCTGCCTCTCGACAAGCTCGCCGCGAATCCGCTTGCACAGAAGGCAGCAATCGCGCTGAACATCCTGAAGCCGGAGGATATTGAAAAGATCAACAATCCGAATGGCTTGCCTCCGGGTGGACCGGAACCTATTCTTCCTGAAGCAATGCCATCCCCTGATGTTGGGGGAGGGATTGAGCAAGCCCAGATGAATCCACAAATGCAAATGGAAGGGATCCCATGAGCACCACCATGACCGCACCGCCCCCCACCCCGCAGTCAGCGGCACCCGTTGTTGCGCCAGTCGCACCAGCCTCCGTTGCCGCGCCCGTCGTTGCGGTCGCACCTGTCGCTCCTGTGGATCAGCAGGCGGCTCCTGCTTCGAATCCGTCTCCATCCATCGAGCCCAGGTTCTCGAAGGACGACTACGACCTCCTCATGAAGGGCGGCCCGGCAGCGCAGAAGGCGTTCGCCGACCAGCTCACGGACGAGGAGAACAAGATTGTTGCGAAGGGCGGCCTCGCCTCCCTGTTCGCCAAGGAAGCCGCGGCGGTTGATCCCCCGCCGGTGGCCCCGGCCCCGGGCGTGGAGGTTCCGCCTCCCGTCCTGGATGCCGGAGCCGAGGATCCTGCCTGGATGCTCAACGAGGACGAGTATTCCAAGGCGGATCCAAAGACCCGCGCCCTGTTCGACGCGCTCCTGGATGCCCAGACGAAGCTCGAGCAAGCTCCTCCTGCCGCCGACCCATTCGCCAACGACCCCGTCATCGCGTGGCGTCGCCAGGCCCTGGCAAGCGGAACCTTCGACATCCCGGACGCGCCCACCATCGACGACCTCGGTGGCATCGAGCTTCTGCGCAGCCTGGATGAGGCCTTTCAGCAGGAAGACCCGAACATCTGGATCAAGGCCGCCAGCGACCTGGTCAACCAGGCTTCGAAGGAAGTGGTTGCTCGCCAGGCCGCGACCATGCAGGCCAAGATCGACAACGCCTACGAGACCGGAGCCAGGACGTCCGAGTTCCGCTCCGAGCTCAAGTCATTCGTCAAGTCCACTCCCGACTTCAAGGGAGTGGCCGACGACATCATCGTGCGTGACCCCGAGGGCAACGCCATCCTGAACGAGGCTCACCCAGCAGCCGGGTTTGCCAAGTGGATAAAGGAAGAGTCTGTCGCCGGCCGCCTAAATGACAGCTACGTCCAGAAGTACGGCTTCGAGCCGCTCTGGCATCTGTTCCAGTCCGACAAGGCTGGTGGCTACGGCAAGATGATGGCTGGTTTGCGCCAATCCCTGGGCAGCTCGATCACCAAGAAGATGTCGGACGTCAGGGCGAACGCCCTCAAGTCCATCCAGGCGCCATCCGTTGGCGGCCAGGGATTTGGTGGAGCTCCAGTCGGCCAGTCGGCCAGCGAGCTGTACCACGGATTCGACCTCGCCACCCTGTCGCGGGACCCACAGGCCGCGCGACAGGCTGTCGACACCTTCTACCGAACCGGCAACAAGGAAGCCTCCAATGGCCTTGTCGCCGCGCTCCAGAACTATACCGCCAAGCAACGAGCTGGCGGACGGTGAGATAGAGATTTGCACCGCCCGGTTTCGGGCATCAACCACGTTCTCCAAAAGAGAACGGCTTCAATGAGGAGAGAACACCATGGCTATCGGCCAGCTTGATTGGAGATCCCAGGCGGTTGGGTCCAGCGACGCGGTGAACAACTACGTCGTCCAGGCCGCACTCGAGCGTCAGAAGTTCTACGAAGTCCGCGACAGCGGCGTCTTCGGGGACATGGCAGTGGACAAGACGGATGCTTCCGGCAACGGGATGTTCGACGCCAACGTCGACGTGTCCGGCACCGGAGCCGTGTGGTCCGCGTCCGACGCCAACAGCGACGAACATCGCTTCATGCTGGAGCGCATCGTGGGCGGTTCCGCCACCTATGGCGACGCGCCCCCGGCTGAAGGCGACTACAACGCTTACCTGTTCCAGTCGGTTTTCCAGAACGAAGTGGACAGCCCCAAGCTGCCCATTCCTGGACGGATGAGCCAGCTGCGGATCAAGAACATGATCCCAGACACCAAGGAGCCGGCTCGCCGCGCCTCCAAGGCCTGGCAGATCGAGGAGCGCGACTTCGACTTCCACACCGCGCTGACCATGGGCGAGTCCTACGGTTTGCTCCTGGACCCCGCAACGGTGCCTGGCGCCCTCGGCAAGGACCTTGGTCCTGGCGTGGGAACCGACGCCCCCTGCGAGCTGCTCATCACGGCAACGGCCGGAGCCCAGGTGACCATCCCGTCCCAGGGCCCCCGCAGCACCCAGTATCGTGATGCCGTCATCACGGCGCTGGCCGCGCTGTCCGCCTCCGGCTCCAAGTACATGACCCGGGTTTCCCCCCAGGAGATGTACTACCGCGCCGACGAGGCCAAGATCAAGAAGGTGCGTGGCGCCGACTGGGACTACGAGGGAATCATCGACGGCTCCTGCCTGAAGGATCTCCTCAACAGCTCCAGCGACCTGATGAAGCAGTTCCAGACCGCCCAGCAAGGCCAGGGTACCGCCAACCAGCGGTCCTTGAAGAATCTGGGTGGCATCATCGTCGACGGCATCCGCTTCATCCCGTCCAAGACCCTGGAGAAGTTCCGTCCCTACGGTAACGGATCGAGCACCGGCCTCAACGCCGGCTCGCCCATCCTGCGCTACGGTGACGGCACCCGCGATCGTCGCAACAAGCGGTTCACCTCGTCCGACTACAAGATTGGGCTGTGCTTCCTGCTTGGCGAGGCCGCGCTCCTGGAGCTGAATAACGGCTCGATCGCGGACGTGGAGATCGAGACCCCGGACGGCAAGGGCTGGGAGACTTTCTCCTGGACCATGCGCGGCGTGCGTCGTGGATTCTGGCAGCGCCGTGATGGCGAAGCCATGACCGCCACCGACGGATGGCTCCAGCAGAACGTGATGGAGTTCGCTTTCAACATCAACTCGGCCAGCGCGCTGGTCTAAGGAGGATCTGAACATGGCTCGTGCAACCGATACCCTGTTCGCGGTGAATGTCGTTCCTGAGCGGACGACTCGCGATCAGCTGAAGGACGCCAACGGCGATCCCTTGTCCAACGCTCTGTTGGCTGCTGTCGTTTCCGATTTGTCGGGAGCTGCCGTCAACCAGACCTTTGCCATCATCCTGACGCAGGACGTCCCGGCCAGCTCCGGAACCCGGTATAAGGGATTGGTGAAGGGCTCGCTGGCGATCGACATCGTCAACGGGAAGCAGTACATCAAGACCTCGGCCGTTGGTGCAACCGACGCCTGGGCCGTGGTGGGAACGCAGACCTGACCGGAACCGAGAGGTAACGATCAAAGGGGCCAGGGCAACCTGGCCTTTTTGCTTATATTCAAAAAACGGAGGATCACATGGAAGTCAAGCTTATTAAGGTCGGGGCCATCCAACCGAACAACCAGATCCACTCGTTCTCCCAACGGAAGAACTTCGAGTGCATACTGGAAGGCGATCCCTCCGCGTGGATCCTCACGGTCACGGACCTCGAGCTTGTCTCGAACGCCGTCAAGTACCACGGATGGTGCCTGCTCGAGCCGGAGAACGTCCAGTGCCCGATCATCCCGAACTGCGATGGCCACGATATGCCATCCGACTTCATGTTCGAGCGCGGCGATCTCGCCAAGCGGTACTTGAGCAAGCAGACCGAAGCCACGCAGGAAAAGCTGTCACGGTTCACCAAGAAGAAGGCCAAGGATGATCCGAACAACCCTCCAGCGGCTGACTGAACGCCTTCCAAGGGCGTTGCAGAACAGGTACTCGCTCCCTGCTGGAGCGTTCTGGGTCGACATGTACAACGATCTGCTCGGTGAACTCGAGCGGATGGCGTGCGGCCCGAACGGAATCATCAGCGTCCCGATTCCGTGGGAGATGTGCCAGAACGAGGTCGTGCTCCCGCAACAGCTCGTCGACGTGACGGCCGCATACCGCTCGACGACCGGACCCGAGAATGGCAAGTTGAGCATCGCCCCATCGGAGGGCGGCTTCTTCATCGTTGATGAAGTTCCTGCTGCGTCCACCATGGTTGGCCACGACAGCCTGTCCCTTCAGCAGTTTCGTGGGCGCGACTGGGTTGCCAGCGACGCCATCGACCTCGCCCTCGCCGGCGACGCCATCATCACGCACTCTGGGCCTCCAGGCAACGACAGCTACTTCATGTCGAGTTTCCCTACCGCCGCCTGGATCGCCACAACCGTGACCGCGGACTCCACGGGTCGCAACGTAGCCGCCATCCCATACGAGCAGGGCGAGCAGGACTGGGCCCCGGTCGGAAGCCAACACTCCTTCGTGTTCCGCGACTTCCTGGTTGCCATCGGTCACCGCAAGTACAAGCGGGCCGCATCCCTCGCGTCGCAGTCCAGCATCGCCCCGGAGTGGGATGAGCTGGTCGCCACCTGGCTTCGGTTCAAGGGTGAGACCCAGACTGACGCCGAGTCCGAGCAGGCCGCCTTGTGGGCCAGGGCGTGGGTGGCGCAGTCCGAGCGGTGGAAGGCGTTCCATACCAGGGCTCCCATCAATCTCCGCCCCAAGGGCCTCCGCCTGCCACTGGTGATGAACGGGGCTCGCTGATGCCCGATGTGAACCGGATCCAGCTTCTTGGCCAGGACGATGGCGAGGACAGCCTCAACCAGGTCCAGGACGTCGGCGGCAAGGCGATGGTCGAGCTCCGGAACCTGATTCCTGGGAAGACCTCGACTCCCCGTGGCGGCATCCCACGCATTGCGGAGAATGCCGCGCTCGCCAACCTGGATTGGGTATACCCATTTCGGTCGACTCTCCAGCCGGAGCTGACGATCGGGAAGATCGGGGTGGACCTGGTGCAGATCGACCAGCGCGCGAACGTGGTCGTGATCCGCAGCAAGGCCTTCCCGTCATCTGCCACCAAGCCATGCGCCGAGCGCGTGGGCGACACCGTCATCGTGAGTTGCGACTATCCGTCCCTGGCCACGACCGCATGGGCCGTGACGCAGGATGGCCGCTCCCTCAAGGTGAGGCCTGCCAACATCGAGCGATCCTCGAGCACGGTTATCTCGGCCGCATTCAACCAGTTCTCGTCCGCCTTCATGAATCCGAAGCGTGCGGCCCGGATGTTCTCCACCACCTGGGTGATGCGTGACGACGACGGCGCCATGTCTCCCACAGGATCTGGCGTTCCTGGAACGACATACACCTGGGGCGAGGCGAAGTCCGAATCCTGGGAGGACCTGAACGGCCGCTTCATCTTCGGCGGCGAGGACCTCGATGGTGAGGGCGAGCTCGAGGTGACGGTTACGGTCTCGAACATTCCAGAGGGCGCGACGCACCTTCGGATGTGGTGCACCAAGATGTCGGAGTGGGAACAGCTCTCCGGGAACGATGCGGCGGCGACCATCGTTGCCGGCCTGTCGCTGCGCTGGTGGATGGACATCTCGATCGCCGACCGGGTTGTGACGCCCAACGGAATCCAGTTCACCCAGAAGCTGAACAAGTCCGAGGGATCCCTGGCTGGGGAGATCAACGCAGTCGACACGACAGGAGCCAACGAGGTCCCGCCGTGTCGCTCAATGCGGTACCTGAACGGGCTCCTGTGGGCATGCGGCGCCAAGATCGGAGACTCCCCGGGCCGGTGCTACTACTCCCTGGACGTGACCGGAACCAGCCCGCTGCGCTCCCTCTCCCTGTTCAACCTCACGGACAGGGCGATCGACACCAGCCAGGACGACACCGAGCAGTCGATGGGACTTGCCTCCACCAGGGGCCACCTCATCATCATCAACGAGCGCGACGTGTGGATGCTGGACAACGGCGACCCTGACAACCAGCCGCGCAAGATCGCCGAGGACATGGGCACCCTGTTTCCTGGAACGATCTGCGAGCACAACCAGATGGTCTGGTACCTGTCCAGCCAGGGGCCTGCCCGCATCAGCGGCGACACGGTGGAGCTGGTGGAGAAGTTCTCCATCTCCGACCTGTGGCCATCCCCAGATGGCGGCGACCCGTACTTCCATGCCTTGAGCCGCACCGAGAAGGCGAGCGTTTGGAGCGTCTGGCACAACAACACCTGGTACATTGGAAACCGCAACCGCGTTGTCGGCATGAAGATGTCGGCCAACAAGATCGAGGGTGGCTTCCGCGTGACTCCAGCTTCTGGCTCTGGCGTGGTCACCGCGCTTCCTGCCAGGATGTCCGACTCGCGCGTCATCATGTTCGGCGGCGGGGCGATCCATACCTGGATGGATCCGAACCAGACTGTCGACGGCAATGGTTTCTACTTCACAGCTGAGGCCCGATATCGCATTGGGCGCATCGATGGACGCCGGTGGTACAAGGTGGCCGAGGCCTATGACATCCTTGCGCATGCGCACTGGGATGATGACGGCGACATGCTGACGACCGTCGAGTCGCAGGGTGATCGGTACGCATTCCTGTTCAAGTATGAGCAACGTCCCATCACGGACGCCCTCCAGAACTCCGACATCAGCAACGGTGCACGCTGGGTCATCCAGCAAGGCCTTCCTGAAGGCATCATCGGCGCGTTCTTCGTGGTCGGGATCCGGAAGATCGTGCGCGGCCCGTTCATCCTTGGCGGCATGGAGATCGGAATTGTGCCATGCAAGGGCCATGAATTCGAGTACGTTTCATTTAGTTCCGGCCAGGTGATCGAACCCGAGCTGGACGGAAACCTTCTGGTCTTCGATCCAGAGTTCAATCGAGGGTACGATGGGTGATAGAGTCACACGCCAGTTCATCGACGAGACGACCGGAGACCCGATCACAGGCGGTCAGTTCCGCCTCGTCTCGAAAACCGACACGGCGTATGCGAACATCACCTTGGTCGAGATCCCTGACCAGACTCCAGGTGTTCCTGACGGACGCTATGCCTCCCCGACGACGGTTCAGACTGGCGTGTACGGGATAGAGCGGTATCTCAATGGCGCATGGGAGCCGACCACCGATGAGCTGACTGTTGAGCCTGGCCGCTGGCGCAATAGTGGCGGCGGCGAGATGATCGTTGCCGACTACCTGGAGGCAGTGATCCGCGCCGGCGGGCACTTTGGCGAGGGAAGCAACCCAGATCTCGTCACCCTTGGAACGGTTCTCAGCTACGCTCATGATGAAGGATTCAACACGGTTGTTGTGGGATCCTTCCGCGGAACCAAGGTGTGGACGGGAGCAGCCGCCCTGGTCGTCCCTGACGGGATGTTCCTGGACCTGGCTGGAGCGACCATCCAGTGCTCGACGCCCGACGTGGCGGCGGTGCTGTGCGATGGATCGGCCTGCATCGTCAACGGGACCATCGCCTGCTCCGGCACCGGATCCGCCCAGCACGTCACAGCAGGAGACCCTACCAAGGAGATCTCATTCATCGACGTCGCCTTCACGGGCCTGGCAGGCACCCATGCGACCGTGACCACGGCAGCAGGAGCGAACGCAAGAGCGACATTCATCGCCTGTTCCAACGTCGTCGTACCCACCATCGACGCAACTCTCTCGGTCGCTCCGCAAACGGTGATCGGCGGAAGGCAGAACGCCTCCCAGGTGAATGGGGATCCTTTCATCCCGGCCGCCCAGGCAAATGCCACGGCTACAGAGATTGGTGATCTCGTTCGGTTTCTCCAGTCCGCCGTCGCTCCTGCTGGCTCCGAGATCCCACCAACGAGCGAGCCGTTCACGAACATGCGTCAGGTTGCGGCAGCAATGAGGGATTTGTGGTTCACGCAGAAGCCACTCATCTCTGGTGCCGCCAGCGCAACATCTGTCGTCTATGCGAAAAAAGACTCTGACCTCGGAGTTTCTGACCCAAAGACGAAAATCACTTCGATCAGCGCAAACGCGTACGGAGATTCCGTCAACTCGAACGCTTCGATTTCTCTGAATGGGGTCGAAAGAAAATGCATCGTCATCGAGAATGGGAAATTCAGGTCAGCAAAGATCTACATCGCAATTGGCGCTCTGCACCAATTCACGTTCACTCCAGTCATTAATCCGCAACCTATCAATGTCAGTGGATCTATCGAGGTGAATATCGCAGACTTCATCTCTGATTTGAAGTCTGCATTTCCAAGCAATTCGATCAAGGGATTGAAGATCGACTACAAGGAAATGGTTGTCGGCGTTTCGAACATCGGCGGATCTCCTCTATACAACGGAGGAAGCAACTCTTTCGTGATCCCGATCGTAGATCCTGTTTCAATCAGCTTGTACAGGCCGGTGTATCCTCTGTACTTCTACACGCCGAACACGAAAGCGTACAACGCGAAGATCGTGATCGAGATCGACGTCGAGATGTTCAACGAATCAACCGCGAACGGTCTCTTCCAAAGGTACGGGACGATCGCGTCCCCATCCATCTAAGAGGAAACGATGGCTCAATACACGAAATACACGGGACCATCTTCTGGCAATCGTCTTGGCGTTGCGGCTGACGAACTGCTCGGTCGTCGCATTGCTGGCCGTGACCCGGGGCTCAACGCTCGCTTCGCCATGGCGGACGAGGCAACACGCCAGTCCGTAGCCAACGCCAATGCGACGAACGCAGCGACCCTTGCTCGCGGAGGCGGAGCGTTCTCGCCAGCCATGCGCAGGAACGTCCAGGGAGGCCAGTACCAGGGCGCCCAGGCTGTTTCCCAGAACATGCTGGGCCAGGCCTCGCAAGCTGCCCAGGCACAGGATAGCGCCATGCAGATGGGCATGGCTCGTGGTCAACAGGACGCGGACCGACAGATGGGATACCTGAAGCTGGCCAACGAGAATGCCCAGGCGATGGGTGACGCAACGACGTCATCCGCCCTCCAGGGGATCTACATGGGTGGAGCTGGCCAGGAGTACACGGATGCGGGCCGCTCCAGTCAAGCCCAGGATGCGCAGCGCGCAGCCGAGGAAGAGGCGTGGGCGAAGCGCTACATGGAAAGCCAGAATGTGAAGGGTGACGAAGATCCCGCCTGGAAGCGAGGGCTCAAGGGAGTTCTTGGTGGCGCGGCAGCCGGGTCCGCATTTGGGCCAATCGGTTCTGGCGTAGGCGCTGGGGCCGGAGCCCTTCTTTCCCTGTTTTGATGGAGGCTTCTGATGGATAACGTGAATGGTGGATTTGGCGGATTCATGAAGAAGTACTCCAGCTGGGACTTCTTGAATTCTCCAAAAGCAAAATCTGCTGATGGAACAGTGGCGACCCCTGGCTCTGGAGCAGGCGATCTGACGACGGTTCAGAAGATTGGGCGCGGCGGCCAGATGGCGAACACGTTCTTGCGTGACTTGTTCAGCGAGAGTGATGCGCGCGCGCAGCGCAAGCGCGAACTCGAGGAGCAGAACGCCAGGCTTGCCGAGTCGTTCCGATCGCAGCTTCCTGCCTTGGTCAAGGTTCGCCAGGATCTAGCCAATAGGACGGCCGCGCTCTCCTCCCTTTCGAGGATGTTCTGATGCCACTGTTCAGCGAAGCCATGGGCCAGCAGCTTGCCGACTACGGTGACCTTCGCGGGAAGCGTCAGGAGAAGGGCTTCAACCTGGCCGCCCAGCTTGAGCACATGAAGCGCATCACCGCCCAGGTGGACGAGGAGATCGCTCGACAGCAGGAGCTTGAGGCGTCGACACAGGCTGCCCAGGCGATCCCGTCGATGGCCGCTCCGGATCAGGTTGCGCCCACCCCAAGTATCCCGGCTGCCATCCAGTTCGCGATGAAGTCGGAATCCCCGACGATCATCCCGCAAAATCCAATTCCTGGATTCTCTGTCCCGATGCCGGGCGCCCCGGCGCCAATGCCTGGCGTCTCGTTCTCGAGCGCGCCGAAGCAGCCGCTCATCACGGGTGAGATCGGAAAGCGCTCCGTTTCCAACCGCGGCATCTCAAGCGAAGGTCGCAACACAGCGGAGCGGACCATGTTCGGTCTGCTCTCGAAGGCTCCGGAGCGCGAGCTGGACCGTAACCGCATGCTGCTCGACAGGATGACCAGGGAACGCCCAGACCTTATCGCTTCCATGTACGACGGAGACCAAGAGATCGCCAAGGGCTACGACAGCGAGATCACCAGGCTTCAGAACTCGGTGACCGCTGGTGACGCAGCCAAGGACAAGCTGTACGTCGCCCAGCTTAACGCCTCCCAGCGTGCGACCGGATCCTACATGAGCGCGGAGATGGCGGCAGAGAGGATTGTGGCGGCAGCAGCAAACAAGGCTAAGGACAACGAGTCCAAGATGGACCTTGAGTCGTTCAAGCAAACCTTCAAGTCAAAGCAGGAGCTTGCGAAGAATGCTGCCAAGGCGGCTGACCGGATCATCCGTCAGATGCGCGCGAAAATCACTGACCCAGAAACTCTTCAGTTCGCGACCCTTGAAGAGCAGGACAGGTTGCGCGCGAACGACAACTACTACTCCAAGAGAGCGGACGCCCTTTCCACCACAATCCAGAATGCTGTGGCCGGGCTGTTCTCGAGAGATAAGGAAACAGAAGCGCGGTCGTACCAGATTCTCACGCACTTGCAGTCAATCGGCGACGCTCCTGTTCTCCCAAATGAGAGCGACAAAGAGAAGACGTGGGGAGATAGGGTCGATGAGTTCGGCGGAGGCACCCAATACAAGGATAGGCTGAAAGCTCTCGAAAATGACGCGAAGGAGTTCAAGGCTCGCACTGATTCTGCCGGAGCTGTGCCTGTACTTCCTGACCAGACATCCGGCCCAGCCCCCAATGGCGACATCGGCGCAATCAGGGCCAAGAAGGAGAGGCGTTCCATCGCGCCACCTCCACCGCCCGCGAAGCCTTCCGTTTCAGCCAAGGAGATCGAGGCTGCCGTCCGGGCCGAGTACGCGAAGCTTGGGGCTGACGAGGCCACGATCCAGACCGCCATCAAGAAGCGGATTGCGAAGGCTAGGAAGTAGCTTTCCTACAAAAGGGAGGCCAGGATGGGGAAGCTAAAGAAACAGGTCGTCGACGTTCTCTCGATGCTTGCATCGGAGGATGGAGATCCGGTTGCTCCAGCCAAGATCGAGGAACAGCTCTCGGGAAAGAGCGACGCCTTGGTTGACCTGTTTGCCAAGGACCTCGGCTACGAGGGCGACAGCTTCTCCAGGCAGTATGGTGGAGCCTTTGAGCCGGACGCCCCTGTCGCGCCAGCCAGCAAGACCGAGCAGTTGTTCGGCCGGATCAAGCCTCTCCTGACTGGTAGCGCCGACAGCACTGGTGCATTCAAGGCTGGCGGCAAGCAGGAGGCTGAGTCAAACCGCACGATCGAGGGCATCTACAATGAGACTATCAAGGCAGTCAAGGGGCGCGTCGGAAAGATCCTTGGCCAGGACGCCAACTTCAAGCCGATGCTGTCGCCGCTCGGCAGGATCCTCAATGCTCCGAAGGTCGAGGAGGCCACCAAGCAGGCGTCAGCCGATGAGCTCGGTCGCGTCGTCGACCTGAACTCGGCCGAGCGGTTCGTTCGCGACCTCGCGTCTGGTGGAATGCCGCAAGATGGCACGCTGAACAAGGTGACCGGAGCCTTGAACGCTGGCGCCTCCCCTGTTCGAAGATCTGCAATCGGAAAGATCGGTCCTGGACTTACAAACACATTCTCGCTCCCATCCATCATCGGAAGAGGCAAGACGAAGTTCATGGAGGGCGACGTAGCCCGCTCTCTCGATCTGATTGGCCTGACTGGTGCGCACAATCCTGTCGAACAATTCAACACGGCTCGTGATGCCGCTGACGCAGGCCTTCTGCCGTCCCTGGCTGGTGCCGCGGCTGAAGGTGAACTGGATGCCGTGAAGGCCAAGGCCTACGCGAACATCCCGCTGACGGAGCAGGAGCAGACGATCCTTGATCGCGAAAACCGCGGACTTGGATCGAAAATTGGTGGAGCAGTTGGCGACATCGCGCACGAGGCATGGCGTGATCCAGCAAACTTCCTTCAGCAGCAGGGCGACGCGCTTGGAGATCCATTCAATGCCGCCCTCATGCTCGCGACCGGAGGCGCGGCAGGTGCTCGAAGCGCTGCCGCCAGATCCGCTGGAAACATGGCTGCGCGCGCTAAGCTCATCCCGAAGGCGGGCATCCCGCTTGGCAAGCCCATCGGCGCCCTGGCTGAAGTCGGCGCTGTCGGCGCTCTGGCGCAGGCCGGCAATGAGGGACGCATCACCACCGAGGGAGTGGTTGGCGGAATCCCGCTTGCTGTCGCAACATCGGCCATTGGTCGCATCGCTGGCGGACGTCGCGCTCGCGCCGAGGGCGGGGCCGCCCCGCGCCCCGACGAGACGGCCGCGCCCACCGCGCCCCGCGCCACCGTGCCAACCCCGGACGCGCCTCCCATCATCACGCCAATTCCTGACGTGACCATCCCGCCACCTGACGCCACCTCGGTGCCGCGCACCAGCGTCGACGGCACGCCCATTCCCGACGCGCTCCCGGCCGCCTTCGTCCCGGAGCAACCTCGCGCCGGGCCGACACCAGAGCCCGGCCCCAGCCAGGCTCCCAAGGCAAAGGGGCGCAAGGGAAGTCGCATGAAGCGAACTGCGACCGGAGCCGACGTGTCGCCCGCCCGTGCCGCCGCCCAGACCCAGTCCATCGTGGAGACAGCTCGGCGTGAGGCGCAGCACTTCTCGGATGCCGGGGATCCTGAACTCGCCAGATCCATCATCGAGCGCACGCGCCCAATGCAGGAAGCCCTTCATGGTCCTGACGCACAGAGGGCGATGGACGCCACCCTTGCTGACATCGCGGCCACCACCGAACGCAGGCAGCGCGGGAAGGCCAAGGAGAAGCCGAAGCAGATCCCCATGGACAATCCGCCCATGGACAAGGAGGCGGCCCGGAAGGCCATCGAGGAGGCTCGCCGTGAGGCCCAGTACTACGCCCGCAATGGGGAGCTCGATGTCGCCAACAAGGTGATCGATGATGCAGCCGACGCCTTCAAGGCGAAGCATGGTGATGACGCGCCCAACGCCATCGAGACGGAGAAGAGGATTGTCGCAAAGCAGGTGCCCGCAAAAAAAGCTGACCCGAAGCCGGCCAAGGTAAAGCCCAAGGTCCCGGCTTCGACGGAAGAGGCTGTCGCCATTGTCCAGGAATCCCAGGACAAGATCAATCAGGCCGTAGCCGACGGTGACGCGGAGGCGGTGCGCACGGCTGCCGAGGAAGCCTCGGAGGCGATGAAGGTCGTGCACCCGGAAGGAGATGTCGCGGCCACCAAGACGCAGGAGATCGTCCAGGAGGCGGAGGCCAGGATCGAGGCAGCCGCCCCACCCCCGGAGTCTGATGCAGCCCCGGCGCCCACCACTCCTGACGCACCATCGTCCGAAGTTGTGCCGGATGCCGTGCCAGCACCGGAGCCCAAGGCTCCGAAGACCAAGAAGCCGAAGCAAAGTAAGGAAGAGGATCCGATCGCGCTTGCAAGGAAGTTGCGCGGCGGAGAGCCTGATGGAACCGAGTCGAAGGAACGGCTGACGGTTGAAGTTCGCACACCAGGCGCGAAACCAAAGACTCTCAAGTTCTCGTCTGAAGCCGACTACAAGGAGAATCCTGTCACGGCCGCGCTGAACGACTTCCAGAACATTCGGTCCGTAAACCATTACATGGGACCGAGTAGCCCGTTTGCGAACGTGGAAACTCGCGTTGCCGTCGTGAACAAAAAGCTGAACAGGTATTCGGAGAACATCACGAAGGAGTACGAAACTCCTGATGGCCCAAAGACCTACGCGGAACTTGCGGAAGAAGGAACGCAACACGTCTTCGACGCAATCACAGATGGAGACGTCGCCCCATACGAAGCGTTCCTTGCAGAAAACAACCTGACTCCAAAGAAGTTCGCCGAGATCATCGATGCCGCGTCCATGCCGATAGATCTCCAATCCGAGATTGGTGCCATCAAGGAGGTTGTCAAGAATGGGCGTGACGGGGCTGCCCGCCGAGGCGGACAAACCATGGCGCTGGCTACCAGCCTACTTGGCGCTGTTGCCAGCATGCTTGGGGTTGACGATGCTGGACTCGCAACGATGGCGGCCGCACCAATTCTTGCGGCCACTCCAGAGGCGAGTCGTGCGGTCGCCACTTCTGTCGGAAACGTCTTGACAAATATCGGCGACGCCACGCAACGAGGAGTTGGAAAGCTTGAGACCAGGTCGAATCGCCTGGATCGGAAGACGCTTAGCGTGATCTCCGAAAGTGGAAACAAGAAGGCTGTGCAGTCCGCCATGAACGTCGGCCACAAGACGCGCAGGGCTACAGCGACGGCCGACGACTTCATCGGAAAGTACGGTGGGGCTGTGCGTCAGGCATACGAGGGCATTCCATCGTACGAGACGAGCGCAATTGGGCAGATGGATATTCCAATTCGCGGAATCAAAACAAACGATGCCGTGTATCATGTCACCGATGCCATCGAAGGCAAGAAGGACCCGAGCACATTCTCTCCTCCGGTGAAGCGCTTGTACGATGCGGCGAAAAACTACTGGGATGCGACTCGCGCATGGAACGAGAAGCTTACTGGGCGCAAGGGACGCGACAATTTCGTCCCTCGCCTGGAGAAGCAGTTCGAGGTATACGAACTCACCAAGAAGGCGACCGAGCAATACGGAGATTCGTTCCCTGACAACGAGGCGACGACCACCGTATCCGCAAGGATTCCTGACCCAGTAGACCCAGTTGTCGATGCTGCGGTGCGCGCGCAGGCAGACGACATGATGGCAGGATTCGAGGTGATGCCTGATGGAACTCTCGCTCTCACGATTGATGACAACGGAAGACCTGTTCTCGAGAACAGAGCATGGTACCTGTGGGAGCTTGATGACGAACACGGCGACTCGATGAAGCCGCATCTTCCAGAGATCTTCAAGACCGATCGCGTCAAGGACGCTGATGGAAACGAGACGACAATTCCCGTCCTCCGCAAGGACAAGGCGTGGACAAAGGAGATGCTGTACGACCTACTGAAGACTGAGGGTATTCGGTTGCTGACGAAGCGCCACTCCGTAGACCCGAACGCTCCAGCCGCGCACACAGGGATGTCGAGAGACTTCAAGTCGAAGCGCTGGCAACTTGATCCATCGCTCACCGGGCGGCGCCTCATGCCCTACCTAGGCGACCAGTTCTACAACCGCAACATCATGGATCTGATTGCACATACCGGCGAGCGCCAGGCGCGCGGGCTTGCGCGCATCGAGGAGTTTGGTCGCGATCGAAGCGGGCTCTTGCGTCCGATGCAGCGCATCCGCGCAGGAGTTCCGCGCAGCAAGATGTCGGACGCAGAACTTGGCGTCGTCATGATGAAGGATGGATCGTACCGCCTGGCAATTGCTGCCGACGGCGATGCCTACATGAACTCCATCGTGCGCGACATCGATGATGCTGCGATGGGGTATGCTCGCCCCTACATGGACGCGACCACGATGCACAAGATCTCCAGGATCGCATCACAGATGGTCAGGTTCCCGCTTCTCCTTGGGAAGCTGACGACGGCAGTTCCTGACGCGACGTACCAGGTGACGTCCGCCGCCAACATCGGGCTCGGCACCGAGTTCGGTAAGCAGCGCCTTGGAGTTGCGTCACACCAGATGCCTGGTGGATTCCGCTCGCTGGCATCGTCCATCCTTGAGGGCGCGGCATTTCCAGCAAAGCTGATCGGGGCTGACAAGGCGCTTCGTGACAAGGCTGCATCCATCAGGTACCACGACCCGATGTGGGAGTACATGCAGGCCGGTCTCGTCGACAACGCATCCATCCTTGGATCCAATCCGCTGGAGCGCGCTACCGTGCAGGCGCAACGCATCTTCGGTGCGTTCTCCCGCAACGCGGAGGGAGCAGCGATCGCAGCGCGCCTGGCTGGAATCGAATGGCTGAAGGGATGGGTCGCCGAGGCAAAGCGGACTGGCCGCATTCGCAAGGGTGACGCCGACAACGTCCTCACTGAGGGCGTGCACCGCAGCATCAGCCGCGCCGACATTCGGGAACTGATGGCGCTTATCGATGAGAATGGCGAGCCTCGCGACGAAGGCTCCGCCCGAAGGTTCCTTCAGGTCGCAGCCCCGTTTGCGGACGAGGTGGCCAGCCAGATCAACGGATCGAGCAACGTCTTCCATCAGCCACGGATCACTAGCTCGCTTGACGCCAAGAACTGGGCGTTCATGATGATGACACCGTTGACCCTTGCATCGAATGCGATCGCCAACATCAATCGCGCCAGCAAGGGGAATCGGTCAAAGCTTGGGAAGGTTGCTTCCGTTTCCGGTAGGACCGCCCGCCTGGCCGCCACCTCGGCCGCTGGCAGCCTCGCCAAGACGGGGATCATGGCGACCAACCCTGCGCTGGCGGCAACCCTGCTTGCCATCGCCACGGGCTCCGTGGTGCCAGTAGGGATTGCGGCCCTGACGACCGGAGCCTGGAAGGACACGGACAAGTTCGATGTGAACAACGAGCGGGCAGAGGCGTCATGGAATTACCTGAAGGGGGTTCCATCCAGCGATGCGGCCGACATGATGGGGGCTGCCGCCCGTCTCACGGCAACAGGGCTTCCGGTCAACCCTCGGTTCCTGGACTTGAACATCATGCCAAAGGAAGTGTCTGACGCTGCTGGGTTCCGCGCGCCACCTGGAGCAAGCGGAGCAAAGTTCGTCGGGTCCATGCTTGAGCCAGGCCTATCCGCCCTTGCAGACGAGACGTACCGGCGAGGCACGGATCTCAAGCTTGCGTATTCCTTGGCAAAGAATGGAGGAATCGCAGACGCGATCCAGTTGGCGACCGCCTCCACGTTCCTTCCGTCCACTAGAGAGATGGCAGGGATGAAGTTCAAGGATCTTCGCGAAGGAATGAAGCCGATCGATGCTCGCGAGAAGAAGCGTGACGACATCGAGCTCGCGCGCAAGCCGTATGTACCGGGCCTCAAGCGCGACGCGAAGGTCAGGAAGAAGACGTCGAAGATAAAGGGAGTCAGGGCGATCAAGGAATACGAGTAGGCCGAAAACGAAAAAGCCCCACCAGGAATTTCCTGATGGGGCTTGCCAGTTCACGTCACCTCGCGCAACGAATCTTCCCAGTATGTGGACCAGTCGCTGAACCCGATCCTGTACGACTCCTCGTGCGGATCATCCGGAGACGGCATCCAGAACTTCCACCCGGGCTGCTTGACGGGCTTGAGCTGGTACCAGTGCCACTCGCCAGCGTAGTCCTGGGCAACCCACCCTGGCCCGTGTTGGCGTCGGCCAACTTCGACCGCCTGGTCCTCATCCATCCTGGAGATTCATGGGGCGGTAACTTTCCTTCACCACCTCATACCTTTCGGCCCAGCAGATGGAGCTCTCGTCGAAGTCCCACCCCTTGTCCATCGGGCTGTCGTCGCCAGTTGTCGACGCCCCGTAAAACCCGATGATCTGATCGTTGAGATTGACGACAACGAAATCATCGAACCACCAGCGTCGTTCGCTAACCATGTGCCGGTGGATTTCTCGGCAATTCCAACGAAGGAATTTGAAGACATCCGTCTCCGATGTCTTCGCCATCTCCTGCTTCACAAATTCAAGCGCTGTCATGTTTGATCCCTTTCAATTGGTTTCTTGAGCTTTCCCATCGCCGCGAACTTCGCCAGGATTTCCTGAAGCGGCTTCCGTAGAACGGCGCCACCCGACGACTTCACCTTCTGCTTCACCTTTTTCTTCGGCCTCGGACGTGACTCGTGGACCGGAATCCCGATCGCCACCTTCCTCTCCGAATGCTTTGCCTGGTACTCCTGGAATGAGAGGCCTCCCCCATTCCGTTGGTGCACCTTCCAGTTCTGCCACAGCTGCGATGTCGATCCTTCCGGGCGCACCCGCGGCTGCCTCATGACGTGCACCCGGCGTGTGGCCGCCGCCTTGTTGTTGCCTCGGATCCACAGGAACAGGCACCAACACGGAACAGGTCTGCCATCCTTGCGTTGTGCATACCCCCAACTCTTGTACTCCTTCAGCCGGAAGTTGACCTCCTCCGCGTCAACGGTCGGGCCGAAGTCAGGAAGCTTCACGTTGAGCGGGCTACCCATCGTCATCCTCGATATTCGCCCGATGGTACATCTCGATCTTCACGATCTCCAAGACGCCGATCACCTCGGAGATCGATAGGATTCCGCAGTACTTGTCGATCAGGTCCTCGATCTCGCCCTGGAGGATTCCTGGGATCGGGGCGGTGACCCCGGTCTTGTCGTCATCCATGGTCGTCATCCTGGAAGTACTCGCACTCATCGCCCCCACTGCACGACTTCCCGCTGGACCCGTTGGCGCTGCCGCCGAGCGGGGCGAGTGCCAGGATCACGAACGCGATGACGCCGGCGCCGACGGACCCGAAGAACAGGCCGACGCCAGTGGCGATCATCGCGGCGAAGGCGATCCATGATGTCCACACAATCAAGTAGATGGTTTTGAGTTTCATTCCCCATCCCACCTATCGATGAATTCTGGGCGAACCAACTCAACTTGCGTCCAGTCAATCCCTGGCCGATGCATGAATGCGTACTGCTTCAGAGGGGCTCCGAACGCCGCATCGTCGACGTACAGGTGAGCAAACGCCTTTGGGGATTGCGTCCACAGAAACTGCTCCGGGTTTTTGTTCACGCCGAACAGATCGATGCCGCGCTCCTTGTACCAGTTGACGGCATCCTGAAGCTCCTTCCCGCTACGCATCGTCCACAGGATCAGCTTGACTCCAGCCTTCGCGGCCTCGCGAAGCTTGTCGACAGCGAGCGGAAGCTCTGGCCCGACATCCGGGTACCTGTGGTCAACAACCGTTCCGTCGAAGTCGACGGCGATGATCTCGTATTTCAAACTCATTCGATCCTCCAGTTTGTTTGTTGGTTATCTGCGTCGGTGGTCACGAACGATCTTTCGTCGCAACAACTTGATGACACGATCCTCGAGATCCTTCGACCGTTCACGAAGCGTGCCGACAACCTTCTCGGCACCCTTGAGTCGTTGTTCCAGGAATTCGAACTCGCCCATCCCGAACAGCTGCACCTAGAATTCGATCTGCTTGGTCGACCCGTTGAACGGAATCTCGACAGCCATCGGACATCCGTGCTTTCCGGATGCGATGTCGTTCTCGATTACCTTCGCGATCTCGTGGGCCGCCCGACGAAGGAAGCGAGTTCCGGCCTCGACCTTCATCTCGTGGCTCATGCGGGCATGATCCAGCGCATTGATCTTCTCGGAGATCCTGTAGGTTTCGCTCATTTGGAAATCATTTCCTGTGCACGCAGGGCGGCGAACTCATACCCCTCTTGCGCTGTGCGTATTTCCCATGCATCCCATTCTCCATTCAGATACCGAGATGTGAACGCGTTACGATCCCACTCCGGAACCACACGCTCCGTCTTGAGTCTAGCGATCTCGGTGCACGCTGGCTCGCGGACGACGCCGCCACCGATCCCAACGGTGTAGCTGCCGCATTCGTACGCTCCTTTCCTGCCGCTCCATGGCATTCCGCAGTTCGGACAATTTTCTTGTTCCATCCCGATCCCTCGTTTGTTTGATGTTTCAGTACGACCCTTGCCGGAATGCCCCGACCAGGATCACGGCGATTGCGATCCCCGCAACCCACCCACTCATTGCTGTCGTTGTCGCCACCACGGACGCGAACGCCCCGATGACGAATGCGGCCCGGACGAACCGGAACTGCCGCTGCCATTGCTGTGTCGTATTCTGGTCGAACATCAGAGCCTCCCCGCTTTCGCTTCAAGCCCAAGCTCGTGAATCCTGGCCTCGCACGCCATCGCTGCCCGCTCACTTGGGATGGCATGGCGCCCCGACTTCATCCGAAGCAGGTTCCACCGTCCTCCCACCTCACGGTACAGCACCTTCCACAGGGTGATGGCGTGGTCGGCCGCGGTCCACTTGGCCTGGGCCTCGCCGACGATCTGCCTGGCCATCAGGTAGTCGCCTTCTTGGCTTGCTCATGGGCGGCTAGGCAGATCATCCCGTAGGCCGTCACCCTCGCCTTCCCGAACTGGTCCAGGGTCACGGCGCCGTCGTCCTCCAGGGCCTTGATGTGCCTCTGGACTCCGCACTTCGAGCGGTACCCCGCCTCCTGGGCCACCAGGCTGCGCGACGCCACCCTTCCTGCCTCCTGTTCTTTTGCGAGGATTCGGAGCACCTGAACCCTTCGCTCGTTCTGCCACGGGTACGTACTCATGACGTTTCCTTCTGGTTAGTTTGTCCGACTCCCGGCACCATGCCTCGATGTCGACGGCGGGAACCCCTGCTGCAACCAGCGACAGGTTCACCCTCTCCATCATCGCCATGACTGCCAGGTCTATTGCGTGCGTTTTCGTGATGTCGAGGACCTCGGCCAGAACGCTGACGATGACGTCGGTTCGCGCCAGCATCCTTGCGCCCACGGCTGTTGGTTGGCGCGACCACTTGTCGATGGCCCCGCGCTGCGACTTGTTTCTCCACGCCACTTTGATGGGCTTCACAGCTCCTCCCATGCGACCCGATGGATCCCACCACCGGAGTCCAGAAGATACACCCCAGTCCGGTCGGCTGAAATGGTGACGACCCAGCAGGCAGGACCTACCTGTGGGCCGTCAAATGGGAAGGGCTTGAAGTCGTTGGCCCGTACGGCCGCCCCAAGCGCCTTCCTGGAGGGGAAGGAAGCGACCCAGCTACGGGCCGCCTCGATCATCGCGGTGGGCCCTGGACGGCCAGGGACGCCAGCCACGCAGGGAACAACGAGATCCCTGCGAAGACGGACGCGACATGGCCAGCGACCGGACCCAGGTAGGCACTCATCACCACATCCACCAGCCCCACCAGGAACAGGTAGAACAGGGTGAAGGCGGTGACGATGAACCAGGTCCTGGACGGGAGGCTCCTGATGTACCAGAGGATGACGATTGCGAATTGCTTGAGACGATTCATTCGTCACCACCCATTCCATCGATCGCTTCCCGGGCAGATCGCTCCGCCTCGGACACGGTCTGCCCCTCGCCCGTCTTCTCCCCCATCACCCATGCCACGAACGACATAGGCCCTTCCTTGGTGACCTCGATCTCGAATCCCTTGTGGTTCACGACGTACTTCATAGGCGACTCCTGTGGCTCGATGATGAAGGTACCGCCGCGCGCGGCAGTCGCCATGATGATGCGTCGCAGCACGGTGAAGGCGCCATCGTCCGCCAGGTTGACGGAACGGACGGTTCTCGTGCCGTCGGTCCAGGACACGGTCGTGGTGGCGAACAGCGGGGTGGCGTTGCGCACGGATCGATACAGCTCCTCGATCACGACACCACCTCCTGTCCATCGATCGTCACGAACTCCCCCTCGAACACCTTGGGCGCCTCCTCATCGTCGTCGTCATCAAGGGCGCGCTCATAGTACACGTACTCCTCGAACTCCGAGAGTGGCAGCCCCCCACTCAAGAACTGGAGAGTCATCCAGGCGTCACGAGCGAACGTGTCCGCATCGTCGCCATCGGTATCATAGATGTGTGCCTCTGCCTTCAGGGCCTGCATATCGATCTTCCCCTGAACCGCGATGATCGCCCATGCCTCCGTCTGTTTGGCGAACGTCTCGCAGAACTCCTCGTACACGAGGTCGCTCCAAAGCTCGTCGACCTTCGGAATTTTCTTTTCCTCGAGGTCAGGAGTGGCGTCGTCGACCAGCTTGTTCCATCGCCCGTACCAATCCTGCTCCCAGTCGCCCTCGCGATCCAGGGATCCGACGGTGGTGCATCCGTAGTTGCGGAAGCCAGTGCGGCCGATGTCGCGGTAACCATCGTTGGAGTAGAAGCAGCCGTTCACCTCGAGCCAGTGGCCGATCCTCGTCACCGCCCCGCTTGGCGTCATGACGGCCAGGCGGTCGGTACCGATGATGGACCTGATCGCACGGAGCGCATTCGGGTCATCCAGGTGGTCCATGAAGAAGGGCATGGCGTCCCTGGCGAACGCCATGGTGTCGCTGACACCCTTGTCGTACCCGTAGTCGCTGATGATCCCGTTGTGCATGAGGACCGGAGTCTGCGTGACCTTGCACAACGCCTCCATCGCCTCCTGGTCCATCCCGATGGGGAAGGGATGGGTGTGCTTGGGGTCCGTGCGTCCACCATGCGTCCCGATGCGGAAGTGCAGGAACATGAGGCCACGCTCGATGTTCGGGTCCAGCGCCCGCAGCATCTCGATGGCGTCCATGAACTCCTCCAAGGTCTTGAGCCCCTTGTAGATCTGGATGCCCCCGTTGCACGGGTAGCAGATCCCCGCGCCATCGCTGTTGGAGCGCCAGCAGTTGGCGAAGGTGTTGGCGTCAGGAAGCTCGACGCCGGCAGGTTTGATGATGGCGATACACATTTTTTTCGTTCTTTCGTTTACGCCGCACGCTGGCGGCGCGGTACTGGTTTGTCGATGGATCCGACATTCACCTTCATGGGCCCGATAGACATTCCCATTTCGATGACGTCGGCGATGTGGTTGTTGAACATGGTCGGCAGGAAGATCTCGTCGAACGGAATGTACGACGCCAGCCAAGGATCCTTGGTGTCGTCGCACCACGACCAGAGATTGTGGTACAGCTGGATCTGGGCATGGAAGCGATGGATGTCGAGCGTCATCCCGGCGATGCGGAACTCGACAAGGTCGTCATGCGGCTTCAGTTGGGTTGCGCCATGCCCCTTCTGGGTTTGCCAATCCTTGGGGTCGTCCTTGATGGATTGCTCGTGGTGGACGTAGCTCTCGCGGCGCCTCCTGGATGCGGGGTCCGTGAACAGCATCAACGCCGACCGGAACCGCTCGACCGCGATTGTCGCAGCCCTCATCCCGTCCTCACGCAGCAGCTTCATGTTCGTGTGGCACCCAGATGGGTACAGGTCAAGCCGCGCCTCGTGCGTCTCCATCAGCTCGAAGAACTTCTCGTAATCCCCCCAGATCGCAAGATGGTCAAGCGCAGTCCGCGGATGCCCAATGAACTCGATGCCAGTCGCTCGCGAAAGAGACCCGTCACGCGTCGGGAACGCGAAGTCCTCGCCAAGCGTCGTCACGTAGTCGTCCATCAACCCATTGTTAGGGCTGTCGAACGATCCGACCTCCATCTCCAGCCCGATCATCGGACCAGGGAGCGTCTCGTGCTTCTTGAATCTTCCGTGTTGTCCGTATGGCTTGATGCGCTCGCCGCAACTTCCACCATCACGCTCCTCGTCATCGTCGTCATCGCAATCACACGGATGATCGTTATGATACGACGAATCACAATGTTCGCAAAAGTGGTGGTTGTCATCGTAGCACGACTGACACAGATTCATGTAGTCGTACCCAGCATTGTCGACGTCATACATGAACCATTGATCGCAATCCTCACACTTCCACGCCTCACTGCTGCAACAGGTGTCGCAGAAATGCTTTTCGGGACTGCGTCGACCAGTGCTCACGCTGTTCAACTCATCCTCAAAATACTCCTCGCAATGCTCGCACCAATACGCATTGTCACTGATGCACGATTCACACCACTCCTTGGATTCTGATGCATTGTCAAGCGTGACGTGCACAAATCCCGATCCTTCAGGATTCTTCCATTCGCTACAGCATTCGCACTCGATCCAGTCCTCGCAGTTGTCGCAATGGTCGTATTCCTCGTCCTCGGAGTCGACCTCGACCATCTCACCGCATCGCGGGCACTTCACGAGGATCGGTTCCTTCTCCTCCTCATCGACTTCCATGACGATTTCCTCGCCAAATTCGTGAGTGTTCAAAATGGCGCCTCCTGGAGTTGTGCAATGTTCGCCATGGCATCGTTGATGACGGCGTAGTAGTGGGATTCAGCAATCTTTGCGAATTTCCACCACATTTGATGTCGGAACGAATCGCTCCGCGATGGATCGTATTCATTTATGCGCTTTGGCTCATCAACCCATATCCCATTCGGATAGTCGCTGATATTGCACATGAATCCAACCAACCACCATTTCGGGGCATCCTCCAGCTTCACGAACGACGGCGCGCTCGCAACACCATTCTCGGTATCGAATGAGAACACCATCTCGCCAGTCAGCAGGCCGCGGAAGATCGCGATCTTGCGATCATCACCATCGCCAATCCACACGAGATCGCCGATGTCGGCGCCATGTACTGGCTGGCCAGCCACGATGCATCGGTATTCGAGAGCATCCGGAGTGACGGAGGAATGCGCGCACGCCCGATTGATAGCTTCCGTGTAGTACGCCTCATCGATGCAGCAGAACATCCAGTTGTCGTCGAATTTGTACGACCCACTCGTGATGCGAGTGAGAATGTCGCGCCGTCCCGAGTCGAATTCGTTAAATGGCGAATCCTGGATCGCGCAACGCATCCCGATCATCCATTGTTCGTCGTGATCGAGGGTGAACAGCTCGAATGGAGTGTTGACCGTCTTTTCTCCAGACATCGTCTTGATGGTGATGCTGTTTTGACCGTTGACGCTCTTGATGATGGCGATCTCGCGACGCGCATTGCTCCTATCGCCATTGTCCTTCACCCACACCAACCGTCCAACCACCATTTGGATCACATGCCACTCGACGGCGCGAGTTCCGTACGACGATCCAGGAAATCCTCGTTCTTGCGCAATCACCCGCTCGGCAACCGCCATCTGCTCGACGCCAACCTTGCGACGGAAGTGCGACTTGGTCCAGTTGGATGGGCGGGTGCCGACCGAGTCGCCCACTGGACGCCAGCGATCCGGCTCCTTCAGGGGCGCCCACTGGTCGCCATCCTGGATCAGGTCGTCGTCGACCAGCATGCGCCACGCACTGGGCGCCAGGAGTTCCTGGGGCGGGGTGGTGTACGGAAGGGGTAGTTCCTCCTGGGCGGGACGGCGGGACGGCAGGTCGACGGGGTAGCCCGCCGCGGCAAGGGCCTCGCTCATGGACGACCGGAACCAGTCGTCGTCCAGCATCTGCATTGCGATGATCTCATGGATTTTTGGCATTGTCGTTTTCCTCGTTGATGATGATGTTCTCGCTGGCAGCCATGCGGAGAACGTCCGCTCTGGCCATCAGCACGTTTGCCCGTCCAGCCAGGATGGTCGCCTCATCGAGGAGGCGCTGCCTTGCGCTTCCCTTGAGAAGGGCGAACGCCCCGTTGCACGGTTGGTCATTGAGCATCGCGGTGACCCGAACGGCACCACCGGACACCCAGACACTTTCAATTTTGACGTCCATGTTATGGCGTTTGCACACGAGTCACCTCTTTTGTTTTGCGTTGATTTCGGCCATCACCTCAGAAAGCGGGCGCTCTCCTTGCCCGAACCCGCCTTCCCTGACTGGGCGACCATAGATCCATTGGGATCCGTCCCATCGGTAGAAGCAATTCCACCAAATGCACTCTGCGTCAACAGGGTCTTTGACGATGATAGGTGCGTTTTCATCTCCTTTCAAAAGGAGATGAAAACGCACCTTTGAATGAAGCATTGCAACTATCCAAGCTCCAATCTCTCCTGGAGAATTGCGATACTCCAAAAGATGAGGACCAATATCCATTGGCCCTCCATCAAATTGCTTGTAGCGCCCATACCACATTTTATCGATGTTGCATTGCGCGATGATGATTGCTCGCGTTCCCACGATTATTCCTTTCGAAGACGGATGATTTTGCGTTTACGGCAAACCCAGTTTTCCCAGGGCTCACCTCGTTTATTGACACTCATGTTCCGGCCGAACAGGATACATGGACCCTCCCCAGCATAGAAGCACTGGCGACACCGCTCAGGGCGGTGTGGCGTCTTTTTCCCCTTCACTGGCACCCCCAGATCTGCCTGAACTCGTGCAGGGACATCAAGGAGGGCTCGCAGTCCCCGTCGATGGCCTGGACGGTGTACCCGATGGCAACCCGCTCATGCCCCTCGCCGCAGGACGTGGCGGCCACGAGGTCACGCCGATCCTGGAAGCGGTACACGCAGATCGTGGTGGACTGGTAGTAGGTCTCCCGGTATTCCTGCACGGGACCAGGCTCGGTCGGGGTGCAGGATGCCAGGAGGATGGCGGGGAGAATGAGGAGCTTACAGGTCATGAGCGACTCCAATCGAGAAGGAGCGGTACAGGCTCTCGATCGACGCCTTCAACAGGTCGTCGTTGTTGACCACCAGGTATGGCGTCGTTCCTGGAGGATAGTCGGCGTTGTTGAAAACGACAGTCGACTGTTTTGCGTAGCCGACATCCTGGATGCGGATCACGCCGCCATTCGACATGAACTTCATGAAGTCAGGCATGGAGCCCTCCTGTTGTTGCGGACCCGACCGGATCCTGTGTGAGGACATCTCCACGGAATCGAACCGTGAGGGCGAAAGTGAAAAGGGAGGATGGCCATTGAAACCATCCTCCCCATGATTTGGTGCGACCGGAACCCGGTTAGACCAGCGGGCAGAACCGGAAGAACACGGACTTGGGGAAGTCCGTGGGGAACTTGCCCACGGCGTCGCCCACCAGACGCAGGCGACCCGGCTTCTCGGTCAGGGCCCAGAAGTCGCCCTTCTTGATCTGCGCATCCTGGGACAACTGGATCTTCTCGATGCCCGCGATCTTCAGCTCTTCGTTGGTGGCGTGACGGAGATGGTGCGCAGCGACAGGGGCGGAGATTCCGTCCTCGCCCTGGATAATCGGAGTTCCATCCTTCGTCGCAGCGACCACGGCAACGGCGGTTCCTGTGCGATCGACGACGACCACGCAACCGACCGGGAACTCGTTGTCCTGGGCGATGATGGCACTCTTGGCGGTGTTGAGGAGATTCGACATGGTGTTTTTCCTTTTTCTCGATGTTGGTCGAGCGCACCGTACCACGGCGCTCGTGTCATGGGATGGGCCGCCACCCGGCGGAGGGGTGGGTGGTCACCGCGATTCGCGGCCCGATGGAGGGTTACAGGATGTCGTCGAACACGTCACCAATTCCACCAGCGATGTCGTCGGTGAGGTCGGTGACAGCCTTGAGGGGCGATCCTTGGCGAGATCCGTTACCTCCGGTGGCGATGTCGACCCCGGCATCCAGGATCTTGATGGGGGAGATAGCAAGGCCAACGCCGAGCTTGAAGAGGGATCCGAGCATGATTTTCTCCTGGGTGATTGGTTATCCGTTGCCGTTGCCGTCGCCGTCGCCGTTGCCGTTGCCGTTGCCGTTGCCGTCGCCGTCGCCGTTGCCGTTGCCGTTGCCGTCGCCGTTGCCGTTGCCGTCGCCGTCGCCGTCGCCGTTGCCGTAGCCGTAGCCGTAGCCGTAGCCGTAGCCGTAGCCGTTGCCGTCGCCGTTGCCGTCGCCGTCGCCGTAGCCGTAGCCGTAGCCGTAGCCGTAGCCGTAGCCGTAGCCGTAGCCGTAGCCGTCGCCGTCGCCGTAGCCGTAGCCGTCGCCGTCGCCGTAGCCGTAGCCGTAGCCGTAGCCGTAGCCGTAGCCGTAGCCGTAGCCGTAGCCGTCCGACCGGATTAAAAGTGGTTGTGGCATACTACCACCCGCTGACGACGGCGATTGCCACGATCGGGGTACAGCGGACGGTTCCGCCATCGTCGACCACGGTTTTGGCGGTCGGACCATTTGCCAGCTCCGCCAGACCCTTGGTAGTTCCCCAGCGACGGATGTTCTTGGCGCCACGGATGGTCACAGATCCGTCGTCGTGGTCCTCGCATGTTCCGACAAACACCCAGCCACGGTCGGCCACGATGATGCGCTTGTCACCCATGATGGGGCTGGCGAGCTGGATGCTGTCCTTGCGAACGAAGTCGACGGGCTTGCCGCCGATGGTCAGGGTGATCTCGTTCTCGTTGTTCAGATTGCTCATGGTTTCCTCGTGTTGTGAAATGGGGATTTCCCCTGGTGGATAGGCGCCCCGGCAGGATTCGGACCCGCCATGGCCAGTTAGGGCGAAATCAAAACTCGATGCCAGCCAAGATTCCTTCAAACTTGGAGACGCGCAGTTTTGCAAGATGCACAGCCCACTCCGCCTGGGAGCGGAATGGCGCTGGAACCTGCATCTTGTCCATCTTCCCGCTGGAGACGATGTTGTCCGCGATCGAGATGATGAGGACTACTCGCGGGTCCACGAGTCAGTCCTCCGACCAGCACTGCCCATACCGTGACTCGTAGCAGGTCGACAGGCGTGTTGGTGCTGTGGCCCGTGCCGCCATCACCACGACCACCAGGGGTGGTGCGGTGACCAGGGCGACGGTGTCACGATGGGGCGCCTGGACCGGAGCCAGGGTAGCGAGCAGGATTCCGATGGTGTCACGCACTGGGGGAGTCCTCGCCAAGAAGGGTCTTGAGCTTGGCGACCATCTCTTCGGGGGACAGCCCCTTGAAGGTCTCCATGATCTTCTCCGTCTTCTCCTTGGCATCCACGCCATTGGCGATGGCCATGATGGCGGATTTGACGATGTAGCCAACGACCCAATTCTTCTCGAACGCCTCGGCCGTGGTTGCGGTCATGTTGGTGACGACGCCAGCCATCGTGGATTTTCCGTCGTCGTTCATCCCCATGAAGGCGATAGCTAGGTTGGCGTCAGTCGCTTCGGCCAGCGTCTTCAATTCGGTCATGAGGTATTCGACGCGCTCTCGTTGTGTCGCGTTGAGCATTCGCTTCTCCTGTTGTTGTGAAATGGGGATGTCCCCGTGTGGAAAGCCCCGTGACGGGATTCGAACCCGCCATGGCCAGTTAGGGGCGACGCTGAAGCGAGATGATGGCGATGATGAAGCCGCCAGACGTCACGATCCAGGAAGTGATGAATGCGTACCGAAGCAGGGAATCAATATCCACGAAGACCTCGGAGGACGACGGTGGCGCGAACCCTCCCTTGCTCCCAGCGCCGGTCATTGCGCTTGAGGACAGACAGGAAGCGGAAGAGGGCGATCATGAGCCGGGCTCCAGGACGATCTCGGGAAGCTTCCCTTCCCACAAGGAACCTTGTGGATAGTATCCGGCAAGCCTGAACTCGGACAGAAGCAAGAACTTCGCTTCACGCCGAGTGATTTCTCCATCCATGTACCGATTGAAGATTTTTCCCTCTTTTTCGGTGGAGCAGAACATGGCGAGCTCTTCGATTGGCAGTTCGCACAATGCGGCAAGCCTCATTTAGATTCTCCTTGATTAAGAGCGTTTTCAGCGAGATCAGCGACAAACATCATGTCGTTGAAATGGCCTTCATCTTGTGTTGGCGAAAGCTCCTCGGATTTTCTTGCAGAAAAACTCATGATCTCCGCAAGAACAGACCGAAGATGAGATTCATTCGAATGCAAGTGCACGACTTGCTTCATCAAAAATGTTTTCATTGGTGCGAACACCTTGCAAACGGTATCAGACCCGGTGCATCCAATTTTATCATACTCGCAATCACCGCACGACGGCAGAAGCATTCGTTTCTCCTTTGGCGATTAGTTGGTAGAAGCGATCGCTTAGGCGTCTCCGAAAGAGCCATTCACGGATCGGGGGAAGTTCGTTGGAGTCCATTATTTTGTCTTCCAAACGAGGTAGGCGACGCCAGCATAAATCCCTACAGTCAAGATTTGATGCGCAATCTCGTAATTCATGTGTCCTCCATTGTTGAGCGATTAGGGATCCCGCCACCTGCACTGAAGCGGAAACGGCGAAAAACCGCGCCCGGGCTCTCCGGTCGCGTTCTTTCCGTTTGGTGGCGGTTTTGGTTTGGCCTTTCCGGTTTTCTGGTCCCCAGCGACTAGCTGGGAATCCGGAAAGACTCATGCATCCATTGACGGATGCCCAACGATGTCAAAAGAAACGAGGGGACCGGAACCCACAAGCATTGCTTGTCCCATGGAGGGAAGGGAGGCGGAAGAGTCGCGCCTTAAACCAGCTCTCGTGAGTCGATGTCTCGCGACTCGCGGAAAAGCAACGTGCAAACGTGCGTTAGGGTCGGAAGTAGTCGCGACACTGCACGGATGACGAAGGGATCTAGTCCAGATCCAAGGATAGAGGACGGTAGGCCATTGCAGGACCTAGCGAAGGACCGGGATCCTTCCTTTCCGTCCAAGTGGCCTAGAGGGTCGCCACGTTGCGAAGAGCCGCAACAATCGCCCGACGTTCTGGGTGGTTGCGGGGAAGTCCGTTTTCCTTGGCATCCTCCAGTGCTTCCACCAACAAGCGAGCGCACTGGACGGTGTGAGCGTTGTCGGAAACGAGGATCTTTCCCCCTTTCCCGCCAAAGGAAACGGTAGTGTCCAGATCCTTGACCACGGAAGCGACGCGATGGCCAAGGGCGAAAGCATCCTTAGCAGACTTCACGGTCGGTTCACGCCAAACACGAACGCGGGAAGGTTCAGTTTCCGTGGAAACGTGAGAGACAATGGTTTCCTTGCGTTCCTTGGCCGTTTTGAAGGTTGCCACGGATGCCACGAAGGAAGCAAGGGGGGAAACCTTCTTGGAGGGACCGGAACCAGCTTTGCGCATCTTCGCCTTCTCTTCCTTCGATGCCGAAGCATAGAGGGACATAGCAAGGGCGATCTGTGCAGGAGTCAAGGTTTCCGTGGTTTCGGGCTTGTCGGTTTCGACGTTGTCGGTGTTCATGGATAGACTCTTTCGATTTTGCGATTGTGACGGTTTTGGTGGAAAGGGTGATGGAGGGGTGCAGGATCGTTAAACCATTACAGGATAACGACTTACGCCCAACCCGCGACACCCGCAAAGAGTGGCGCGCGCCTTACCGTGTTCGGGATTTAGTGTCCCGGCTCATCGAAGGTACCGTCCAGACCTGCCGAACGGAAATCGGTCAATCCGAGTGCAGAGTATGGGTAACGCGCGCGAAAACGTGCCCCGGGGGAGGGGTTTATGGGGAGGTAGGCGGGCGCGTGAA